>NZ_JBHVYK010000020.1:0-102452 GCF_042880855.1 Streptomyces sp. NPDC058291 | reverse complement strand
TCATCCTCTGGCTCCGGGAACCTACCCAAGATCATTTGTCAGACAGAACCTAGGGCCGCTCAGTACGCCTCGACGAGGCGTACGTCCTCCTCCGTGACCACGCCGTCCACGATGCGGAACGAGCGGAACTGGAACTCGCCGAGGCCGTCGGCGTCGGCGGTGGAGACCAGGACGTAGTGCGCGCCGGGCTCGTTCGCGTACGAGACGTCCGTGCGGGACGGGTACGCCTCCGTAGCCGTGTGGGAGTGGTAGACGACCACCGGCTCCTCGTCGCGGTCGTCCATCTCGCGGTAGAGCTTGAGCAGGTCGCCCGAGTCGAACTCGTAGAACGTGGGGGACATGGCCGCGTTCAGCATCGGGATGAAGCGCTCGGGGCGGTCCGTGCCCGCCGGGCCCGCGACCACGCCGCAGGCCTCGTCGGGATGGTCCTTGCGGGCGTGGGCGACGATCTGGTCGTGCAGGGCCCGGGTGATGGTCAGCATGGTCGCCAGGATAAGCAGAGGGGCCGTTCCGTACCGAGGGGTGGTACGGAACGGCCCGCATCGCGGACGTCCTGAGCGGCTGCGGCAGGGGGCGCCACGAGTGCTCCCTGCGGCCGGACGTCCCGGGGGTGGCCGACGGCCGGTCAGCCGACCTTCTCGAGCTCCGGCTCGCGCCGGTCGGTGATCTGCGGGTTGCGGCTCTTGAGGACCGCCCAGCCCACGCCGAGGGCGGCGGCCCAGCCCGCCATCACGTACAGGCACACGCGCGAGTCGGCGTCGTAGGCGATCAGGCCGGTGACGAAGAGCAGGAACACGATGGCCACCCAGCTGAACGCGGAGCCGCCCGGGGCCGGGAAGCTGGACGCGGGCAGCCGGCCCGCGACGACCGCGCGGCGGTACAGGACGTGGCTGATCAGGATCATCAGCCAGGTCCAGATGCCGGCCGCGGTGGCCACCGAGGTGACGTAGCCGAAGGCCTTCTCCGGGACGACGTAGTTCAGGACCACGCCGATGCCCATGAACAGGACCGAGACCGTGATGCCGAGGGCCGGCGTCTTGGTCGACGACAGCTTGCGGAAGGCCGCGGGGGCCTCGCCGCTGTCGGCCAGGTTGCGCAGCATGCGGCCGGTGGAGTACATGCCCGAGTTGCAGGAGGACAGGGCCGCCGTGAGCACGACGAAGTTGACGATGCCGGCGCCCGCCGGGATGCCGATCTTCGCGAACGCCTCGACGAACGGGGAGACGCCCGGTGCGAACTCGGTCCACTTCACCACGCACAGGATGACCGTGAGCGCGCCGACGTAGAACAGCGCGATGCGCCAGGGCAGCGTGTTGATCGCCTTCGGGAGCGTCTTCTCCGGGTTCTGCGACTCGCCGGCCGTGACGCCGACCAGCTCGACCGCGAGGTAGGCGAACATGACGCCCTGCAGCGTCATCAGGGACGAGCCGACGCCCTTGGGGAAGAAGCCGTCGAAGGCCCACAGGTTGGAGACGGCGGCCGTGTCGCCGGCGCTGCTGAAACCGAAGGTCAGCACGCCCAGGCCGATGACGATCATGCCGATGAGCGCGGTCACCTTCACCATGGAGAACCAGAACTCCAGCTCGCCGAAGAGCTTCACGGAGATCAGGTTGACCCCGAACAGGATCACCAGGAAGACCAGCGCGGTCACCCACTGGGGGACGGCCGGGAACCAGTAGTTGACGTAGATCGCGGCGGCCGTCAGCTCGGCCATGCCGGTGACGACCCACATCAGCCAGTACGTCCAGCCGGTGAAGTAGCCGAAGAACGGGCCGAGGAACTCGCGCGAGTACTCCGCGAAGGAGCCCGAGACCGGGCGGTAGAGCAGCAGCTCGCCCAGCGCCCGCATGATGAAGAAGATGATCCCGCCCGCGAGGGCGTACATCAGGATGAGGCTGGGACCGGCCTTGGCGATGTTCGCGCCGGCGCCCAGGAAGAGCCCGACGCCGATGGCGCCGCCGATCGCGATCATCTGGACCTGGCGGCTGCCGAGTCCGCGTTCGTACCCCTCTTCGGGAGTGTCAGTGACAGCGGTGTCAGTGACCTTCTCAGAGGTCATGTGTGGTGCGCCTTTCTCCATGCCGAACCGGGCCTCTCGTCGGCCCCGGATCGGGTTTCGATCCCCCCGGATTGATGGAGCGATGCCTGGCCGGCGATCAACCGGCTCGGTGGCGCACCCGGCCGAACATGCGGGTGGTGTTCGCCGGGCGGTCGTGAAGATTTATCACGCCCGCCATACTGATCAACCGGCGGCCGTGTGGCGCACGACACTGGGAGAAGCGGATGAACGAGGCACAAAGAGGACACTCCCGGCCGTCGCGGTAATGCGATCGTTATCCGGATTTGAGCGTCCTCTGAGCGAACGAGAAGACGGACGAACTACGGCAAAAGGGTCGTGACAAGGGTTTCCTGGAGTCCGCCCAGCCACAGGTACGCCATCACCATCGGCTTGCGGGGATCGTCGTCCGGCAGCCGGTAGAGAAGGTCGGTGTCGTCCTCGTCGGTGATCTCCAGCCGGGAGCCGATCGCGAGCCGCAGGTCGTTCAGCGCCCGCAGCCAGCCCTGCGACTCCTGCGGCGACAGCTTCAGCACCGCCCCGCCCCCGCCGACCGTCTGCGAGGCCAGCGCGTCCAGCGAACGGATCACCGTGAGGGCGCTGTCGCGCTTCCCGGCCCGCAGGTCGTTCTCGGTGTAGCGGCGGAACTCCGCGGAGTGCGCCTTCTGCTCGTCGGCTCCCTGGGGGCTCGAAGCACCCTCGGGGTCGGTGTAGGCGTCGGGGAAGAGCCGTCTGAGGACCGGGTCGGAGGGCGGCTCGCTGGGCCCGTCGGCGAAGAGCTCGGCGAGCGGGTCGTCGGAGGCGTCCTCGGCGGGGCCGGGGCCGATCAGCTCCAGGAGCTGCACGGCCAGCGACCGGATGATGGAGATCTCGACGTCGTCGAGCGCGACGGCCGCGCCGCCGCCGGGGAGCGGTTCGAAGTGTCCAGGCATAGGGGGGAAGGCTACTTCCGGTCCTGCTGGAGGGTGGCCCACAGGCCGTAGCCGTGCATCGCCTGCACGTCGCGTTCCATCTCCTCGCGCGACCCGCTGGAGACGACCGCCCGGCCCTTGTGGTGGACGTCCATCATGAGCTTGGTGGCCTTGTCCTTGGAGTACCCGAAATACGTCTGGAAGACGTACGTCACGTAGCTCATGAGGTTGACCGGGTCGTTGTGGACGATCGTGACCCAGGGGACGTCCGGCTCGGGTACGGCGAAGACCTCCTGCGCCGACTCGGTGCGTTCGATCTCTAGGGGAGCGGGTGACGTCACAAGGCCCATGCTGCCACGCGGCAGGGAAATCGTCACACCGACGAAAAGGGAGTAGTATCCGGTGCCGTGCTGCACACACCGGGGGACCACCCCCCGGACCCCGGCCGCGCTGGAGCGGCCGGAGAGTCACGAACAGGGTGAGGCAAGTGGACGTAGCGGACCTTGGGCTGCCGGTGGAAGTCCCGTCGACGGCGCTCTTCACGGACCAGTACGAGCTGACGATGCTGCAGGCCGCGCTGAAGGCGGGCACCGCCGAGCGCCGCAGCGTGTTCGAGGTCTTCACCCGCCGGCTCCCGGACGGCAGGCGCTACGGCGTCGTCGCGGGCACCGGGCGGGTCCTGGACGCGGTGGAGAACTTCCGCTTCGACGCCGGCGTCCTGCGCTTCCTGCGCGAGCGTGACGTCGTCGACGACGAGACCCTGGACTGGCTCGCCCGGTACCGCTTCTCGGGTGACGTCTGGGGCTACCCCGAGGGCGAGGTCTACTTCCCGGGCTCGCCGATCCTGCGCGTCGAGGGCTCCTTCGCCGAGTGCGTCCTGCTGGAGACCGTGATCCTCTCCATCCTCAACCACGACTCCGCCATCGCCGCCGCCGCCTCCCGCATGGCCTCCGCCGCCGGCGAGCGCCCCCTGATCGAGATGGGCGCCCGCCGCACCCACGAACTCGCCGCGGTCGCCGCCGCCCGCGCCGCCTACGTCGGCGGCTTCACCACCACCTCCGACCTGGCCGCCGGCTTCCGCTACGGCATCCCCACCGTGGGCACCAGCGCCCACGCCTTCACCCTGCTGCACGACAACGAGCGCGACGCCTTCCGCGCCCAGGTCGCGTCCCTGGGCCGGGGCACCACCCTCCTCGTGGACACCTACGACGTCACCGAGGCCGTCCGGACGGCCGTGGAGGTGGCCGGCCCCGAGCTCGGCGCCGTCCGCATCGACTCCGGCGACCTCCTCCTCGTCGCCCACCGGGTCCGCCGGCAGCTCGACGAGCTCGGCGCGACCGACACCCGCATCATCGTCACCTCCGACCTCGACGAATACGCCATCGCCTCGCTGGCCGCCGCCCCAGTGGACGCCTACGGCGTCGGCACCCAGCTGGTCACCGGCTCCGGACACCCGACGGCGTCCATGGTCTACAAACTGGTCGCCCGCGCCGAGTCCGACGACCCCGAGGCGCCGCTCGTTCCGGTGGCGAAGAAGTCCTCCGGCGGCAAGACCTCCGTCGGCGGCCGCAAGTGGGCGGCACGCCGGCTGGACGCCCACGGCGTCGCCGAGGCCGAGGTCGTCGGCACCGGGGCCGTGCCCGCCGAACTCGCCGACCGCCTGCTGCTCGTCGAACTCGTCAAGGGCGGCGCCGTCGTCGCCCGCGAACCCCTGGACGTCGCCCGCGACCGGCACACCGCCGCCCGCGCCGGCCTCCCCCTGTCCGCCACCCAGCTCTCCCGCGGCGAACCCGTCATCCCCACGGAGTATGTCCACGACGGGTCGGGTAGCTAGGGCGTGTGCCCGGCGACCGCCGGGCGCCGCCCCCTCCCGCACGACCGGCAAAGTCTCCAGGCTCGATCACTTCACCTTCCCCGGGCTCGCAACAGCCCGGAGACCCCCACCGAAGGACACCGCCCATGCGCCGCGCCTTGATCGTCGTAGACGTGCAGAACGACTTCTGCGAGGGGGGCAGCCTCGCGGTGACCGGCGGCGCCGACGTGGCCGCCGCGATCACCGAGCTGATCGGGCAGGCCCCCGCCGGATACCGGCACGTCGTGGCCACCCGCGACCACCACATCGCGCCCGGCGGCCACTTCGCCGACAACCCCGACTACGTCCACTCCTGGCCCGCCCACTGCGTCGCCGGCACCGAGGGCGTCGGCTTCCACCCCAACTTCGCCCCGGCCGTCGCCTCCGGCGCCGTCGACGCCGTCTTCAGCAAGGGCGCCTACGCGGCCGCCTACAGCGGCTTCGAGGGCGCCGACGAGAACGGGGTCACGCTCGGCGACTGGCTCCGGGCCCACCGGATCGACGAGGTGGACGTCGTCGGCATCGCCACCGACCACTGCGTGCGCGCCACCGCCCTGGACGCGGCCCGCGAGGGCTTCCGCACCCAGGTCCTGCTGGAGCTGACCGCCGGCGTCGCCGAGGAGACCACCGACCGGGCCCTGGCCGAACTCCGCGCCGCGGGCGTGGAACTGACAGGAAAACCTGTCGTCTGACCCGCCCCCGCGCCGGATAACGTCTCCGCAAGGTGCACACGACTCGCCCCCACGGAGATGGTGTTGACGCAACGCTCGCACGCACGCCGCCCCACGCTCGACGACGTCGCCCGCCGGTCGGGCGTCTCCAAGTCCACCGTCTCGCGGGTGATCAACGGGGAGGCCCGGGTGCGGGCGGAGGTCGTCGACCGGGTCCGCCGCGTCGTCTCCGAGCTCGGCTACGTCCCCAACCAGGCCGCCCGGCAACTGGTCACCCACCGCACCGGCGCCGTCGCCGTGGTCGCCGCCCAGCCCGAGAACCGGCTCTTCCTCGACCCCTTCTTCGACCTCCTGCTGCGCGGCATCCGCCGCGAACTCGCGCTGCGCGGCGCCCAGGCCGTCCTGCTGTTCGTCGACGAACCCGACGACTACGCCCGGGTGGCCGACTACCTCGGCGGCGGCCACGTCGACGGCGCGATCCTGTTCAGCCTGCGCCCCGGCGACCGGCTGCACGAGATGACCGGCCGCCTCGGCCTGCCCGCCGTCTTCGGCGGCCGACCCCTCCTGCCCGACGGCGACACCGTGCCCGGCCACGCCTACGTCGACGGCGACAACCGCGGCGGCGCCCGCCAGGCCGTCCGTCACCTCGTCTCCCTCGGACGCACCCGCATCGCCACCGTCACCGGCCCCCACGACCAGGAGAACTCCGCCGCCGACCGGCTCGCCGGCTACCGGGACGTCCTGCCCGACGCCCCGGCCGACCTCGTCGAACGGGCCGACTACACCCGGGAGGGCGGAGCCGACGCCATGGCCGCCCTCCTGGACCGCCGCCCCGACCTGGACGCCGTCTTCGTCGCCTCCGACCTCATGGCGTCCGGCGCCCTGCGGGTCCTGCGCGAGCGCGGACGCGACGTGCCGCGCGACGTCGCCGTCGTCGGCTTCGACGACCTCGTCTCCATCGCCGAGGCGACCGACCCGCCCCTGACCACCGTCCACCAGGACGTACCCGAGATGGGCCGGCTGATGGCCCGGCTGCTCCTGCGGGAGAGCACGGCGCGGCCGCCCACGGCGATCGTCCCGACCC
The DNA here is from genome assembly GCF_042880855.1 of Streptomyces sp. NPDC058291. Classification (NCBI taxonomy): domain Bacteria; kingdom Bacillati; phylum Actinomycetota; class Actinomycetes; order Kitasatosporales; family Streptomycetaceae; genus Streptomyces; species Streptomyces sp. NPDC058291. The sequence continues at coordinate 95,878 of NZ_JBHVYK010000020.1, read as the reverse complement.
GCCTGGTACGCCGCGCGTCGGCGTAGACCGCCCGGCGGTCCCGCACCGGCCGCGACACCTGCGGGGCCCCAGGGGCTCTCCGAGGAGGACATCTCACTCCCCGGCCGTAATGCGTCCATCATGTGGGATCACACTCCGGAAGGCGGACCGGGAATCGATACGATGAGCCCATGGTTCTGAACGACGTGAGCACGAAGACGCCGGGCGCACTGCTCGTGGCGCGGCTGCACGTCGACCTGTGCAGGCTCGCCAGCGCCATCTGTTGACGCTGTACCCGCCGCCGTACGGCCGTGAGCCGATGGGGGTACCGCCCGCGCGAGCGCAGCCGAGCGCGGGGGAGTCTCACACGCACGTATCCGCGCTGCCCACACCATCCGACAGGAGCCCACAGCCATGGCCATCGAGGTCCGCATCCCCACCATCCTCCGCCAGTACACCGACGGTCAGAAGGCGGTGGAGGGCAGCGGTGAGACCCTCGCCGACCTGTTCACCGACCTCGAGACCCGGCATGCGGGCATCCACGCCCGCATCGTGGACGACGGCAAGCTGCGCCGCTTCGTGAACGTGTACCTCAACGACGAGGACGTCCGCTTCGTCGACGGCATCGACACCAAGCTGACCGACGGCGACACCGTGACCATCCTGCCGGCCGTGGCCGGCGGCATGGTCTGATCGGCCGCCGACCCCCATGCGCTACGACTCCCCGCTGGCCGCGGTGGGCAACACCCCTCTGGTGCGCCTGCCGCGGCTCTCGCCGTCCTCCGACGTCCGCATCTGGGCGAAGCTGGAGGACCGCAACCCGACCGGCTCCGTCAAGGACCGGCCCGCCCTGCACATGGTCGAGCAGGCGGAGAAGGACGGCCGCCTCACCCCCGGCTGCACCATCCTGGAGCCGACGAGCGGCAACACCGGCATCTCCCTCGCCATGGCGGCCGGGCTCAAGGGCTACCGCATGGTCTGCGTGATGCCGGAGAACACCTCGCAGGAGCGCCGGGACCTGCTCGCCATGTGGGGCGCCGAGATCATCTCCTCCCCGGCCGCGGGCGGCTCCAACACCGCCGTGCGCGTCGCCAAGGAACTCGCCGCCGAACACCCCGACTGGGTCATGCTCTACCAGTACGGCAACCCCGACAACGCCGGCGCCCACTACGCCACCACCGGCCCCGAGATCCTCGCCGACCTCCCGTCCGTCACCCACTTCGTCGCCGGCCTCGGCACGACGGGGACGCTGATGGGCGTCGGCCGCTACCTCCGCGAGCACAAGCCGGACGTGAAGATCGTCGCCGCCGAGCCGCGCTACGACGACCTGGTCTACGGCCTGCGCAACCTCGACGAAGGGTTCGTGCCCGAGCTGTACGACGCCTCCGTCCTCACCACCCGCTTCTCGGTCGGCTCGGCGGACGCCGTCACCCGCACCCGCGAACTCCTCCGGCAGGAGGGCATCTTCGCGGGCGTCTCCACCGGCGCGGCCCTGCACGCCGCGATCGGCGTCGGCAACAAGGCCGTCAAGGCGGGGGAGAGCGCCGACATCGTGTTCGTCGTCGCGGACGGCGGCTGGAAGTACCTGTCGACGGGCGTCTACACCGCGGCCACGACCGAGGAAGCCATCGAGACCCTGCAGGGCCAGCTCTGGGCATAGGAGCGCGAGGGACCGGGGGCGGACCGCCGTCCGGGGGCGGACCGCCGTCCGGGGGCGGACCCGCCGTCTGGGGGTCGACCCGCCTACCGGGAGCGGACCCGCCGTCCGGGGGTGGACCCGCCGTCCGGGGGTGGACCCGCCTACCGGGGGCCGACCCGCCGTCCGACCCGCCGGCTGACGGGCCGGACGGCGGCCCGTCGGCTCGTTCCGCCGACAGGAACCCGCGTCCTGGCCCCGGTGCCGGACGGCAACCGCGTTCTCCGCGTTCTCCGCGTTCTCCGCGTTCTCCGCGCCCGGCCCCGCCCGGTGCCGGACGGCACCCGGCCCCGCCCGGTCGGATTCCTCAGGTGGCCAGGTGGCGGACCCGGTCCCACAGGGCCGGGTCCACGACCCCCACCCGGCGCCGGAAGTCGCCCAGCCGCACCTGGCGCAGTTCGTCGGTCTCCAGATAGCTCGGCCGCCCCTGGGCGTCGCCGACGGCGCCCGGCGGCAGCGCGATCACTCCGGGCCGCTCGTCGTGGTACTTGCTGGTGATCTTGGCGACGGTCACCCGGTCACCGCGCACCACCAGCACCAGACACGGCCGGTCCTTCGCGCCCGGCCCGTCCTCGAACGGCACGTCCGCCCACCAGATCTCCGCGGGCCGGGGCCGTTCCGGGCCGCCACGGCCCCGAGCCGGCCGGTCCGTCGGGGGGCGTGTCGAACGGCCGGTCGAAGGACCCGTCGCGCGGCCGGTGCGACGTCCGGGCGGCCGGGTCCGGGGCCGCCGGGGCCGCCGCCCCCGCCCCCAGCCGTCCACGAGAGTCGCGACCAGCGCGAGGAGGACCACCGCCGCGAGCGCGAGCCACCAGGACGTGTGCATACGACGACGTTACCGGCGTGCGCCCACCGTTGCGCGCCCCTTCCATACCTGACACGCCCCCGGTCCAGCCGAACCGGTGACACCACAGGTGAGTTCGCCCACAACAGCCCCTGGTGGAGGAGCGACCCGAGGTTTTGCGCCTTACGCTCGACGGACCGCACGACCCCTGTCGCCCCATTTGACGATCATTCGTTCCACGGTCCGCCCCGCGGATCCCTTCCGGTACATCTCGGTTACCCGCCAGCGGAGGTTTCTGCTTTATGAAGCTCACCGTCGTCGGCTGCTCGGGGTCGTTCCCGTCCGCGGAATCGGCCTGCTCGAGCTACCTCCTCGAGGCCGACGGCTTCCGGCTGCTTCTCGACATGGGCAACGGCGCCCTGGGCGAGCTGCAGCGCCACTGCGGTCTCTACGACCTCGACGCGATCTTCCTGAGCCATCTGCACGCCGACCACTGCATCGACATGTGCGCGTACTTCGTCGCACGCTACTACCGGCACGAGGGCGGGCGCTGCGACCCGATCCCCGTCTACGGTCCCGAGGGCACCGAGCACCGTCTCACCACGGCCTACGCCGACACGCCCTCCGCCTCCTCGATGAGCGAGGTCTTCGACTTCCACACCGTCAAGCCGTCCACCTTCGACGTCGGCCCCTTCACCGTGCACACCGAGCGCGTGGCGCATCCGGTGGAGGCCTACGGCATCCGCGTCGAACACGGCGGCCGCTCGCTGACCTACTCCGGCGACACCGGCGTCAGCCCCGCCCTGGTGGAACTCGCCCGCGACAGCGACCTGTTCCTGTGCGAGGCCGCCTTCACCCACGGCAAGGAGAACATCCCCGACCTGCACCTCAACGGCCGCGAGGCCGGCGAGACGGCGAGCCGGGCGGGCGCACGCAAGCTCGTGCTCACCCACATCCCCCCGTGGACGGACCCCCAGGTCAACCTGGCAGACGCCCGGGCGACCTTCACCGGCCCGGTGGAACTGGCCAGACCCAGGGTGACGTACGAGATCTAGCCGCGGGCTGGGCAACGTGCGAGGCGCAGACGAGGCACGGGCCGTACGAGGTTCAGGCGTACGGCACGCGAAAGGCCCCCGGACTCCGGGGGCCTTTGGTGTACTGCGCGCGGGCGCTGACGCCGGCGGCTACGCCTTGGTGAGGTCCTCGACCTCCTCCTCGGGCTCGCGGCCCGGGGTGGGAAGGTTCCACTTGGTGATCGCGAAGCGGAAGACGAAGTAGTAGACGGCGCCGAAGACGAGGCCGATCGGGATGATCAGCCACGGCCTGGTGGCGAGGTTCCAGTTCAGCGCGTAGTCGATGAAGCCGGCGGAGAAGTTGAATCCGGCGTGGACTCCCAGCCCCCAGGTGATGGCCATGGAGGCGGCGGTCAGTACCGCGTGGATGACGTACAGCAGCGGGGCGATGAACATGAACGAGAACTCGATCGGCTCAGTCACACCGGTGACGAAGGACGTCAGAGCGAGCGAGATCATCATCCCCATGACGGCCTTACGGCGCTCGGGGCGGGCGGTGTGAGCGATGGCGAGCGCGGCGGCAGGCAGACCGAACATCATGATCGGGAAGAAGCCGGACATGAACATACCGGCGGTCGGGTCGCCGTGCAGGAAGCGGTTGTAGTCACCGTTGAAGACCTGACCGGTGGCGTCCTTGAACTCGCCGAGCTGGAACCAAGCCACGGTGTTCACGAACTGGTGCATGCCGACCGGGATCAGAGCTCGGTTGATCGCGCCGAAGAGCGCTGCGCCGACCGACCCCAGGCCGGTCATCCACTCGCCGAAGTTGCTGATGCCGTCGCCGATGGGCTCCCAGATCAGCCCGAAGAAGACGCCGACAGCGATGCCGACGAAGGCCATGATGATCGGAACGAGGCGTCGCCCGTTGAAGAAGCCGAGCCAATCCACCAACTTGGTGCGGTGGTACCGCTGCCACAGGACTGCCGACAGCAAGCCCATGATGATGCCGCCGAGCACGCCTGGGTTGTTATAGGTCGCGGCTATGTCCGCACCCGCCTGCACCTTGGCCTCGGTGACCGGGAAGGCCTCCAGCACCTTGCTGTAGACCAGGAACCCGACCAGTGCCGCGAGCGCGGTGGAGCCGTCGGCCTTCTTGGCGAATCCGATGGCCACGCCGATGCAGAAGAGCATCGGGAGGCTGCCGGTGATTGCGCCGCCCGCCTTGTCGAAAACCGCGGCGACCTTGTCCCAGCCGAGGCCATCGGCTCCGAAGACGTCCGGTTGGCCGAGCCGGACGATGAGACCCGCCGCCGGCAGCACGGCGATCGGGAGCTGAAGGCTTCGGCCGACCTTCTGCAGGCCCTGGAACAGGCCCGATCCCCGCTTCTTCGCGGGGGCCGCCGTGGGCGCGGTGGCGGTGCTCATAGACTTCCTCCATCGGTGATGGTCTACACCACTCAGTGGTGTAGACCATGTTGTAGCACGGGGCAGGCGATATAAGGAACCCGTCAAACCTGCAACCACAGCACTACGCGCCGTGCCGGATCTTGGCCCTCCGTCACCCGGACGCGACACACGCGGAAGGGCCCCCGGAACCCGCTTCCGAGGACCCTTCCCGCCGCGCGGTGACGACCCGCCGCCGCCCTCCGCTCACGCCTTGGTGACGTCCTCCCGCTCCTCCTCCGGCTCCCGCCCCGGCGTCTTGAGATCGAACCGCGTGATCGCGAACCGGAAGAACACGTAATAGACGAGCGCGAAACACAGCCCGATCGGGATCATCGCCCACGGCCGCGTCGCCAGGTCCCAGTTGATGACGTAGTCGATCAACCCGGCCGAGAAGCTGAAACCGTCGTGCACCCCCAGCCCCCACGTCACCGCCATCGACGCACCCGTCAGCACCGCGTGCACCGCGTACAGCGCCGGTGCGACGAACAGGAACGAGTACTCGATCGGCTCCGTGATGCCCGTGACGAACGACGTCAGCGCCACCGACAGCATCAGACCGCCGACCTCCTTGCGCCGCCCCGGCCGCGCACAGTGTGTGATCGCCAACGCGGCCGCCGGCAGCGCGAACATCATGATCGGGAAGAACCCCGACGTGAACTGTCCCGCGTCCGGATCCCCCGCCAGGAACATGTTGATGTCGCCGTGCACCTGCGTCCCGTCCGGCTTCGTGTACGTGCCGAACTGGAACCAGATGGGCACGTTCAGGAACTGATGCAGCCCGATCACCAGCAGCGCGCGGTTCGCCAAGCCGAAGATGCCCGCACCCCACGCGTCCAGCCCGTCGAGCCAGTCGCTGAAGTTCTCCAGAGCGTCGCCGATCGGCGGCCACACCCACAGGCACAACGACGCGAACGCCATCGCCGCGAACGCCATGATGATCGGCACCAGTCGGCGGCCGTTGAAGAACCCGAGCCAGTCCACCAGCTTCGTCCGGTGATAACGCTGCCAGAAGAACGCCGTCAGCAACCCGATGACGATCCCGCCGAACACCCCGGGATTCTGATACGTGAAGGCCCCCACCGTGCTGTCCGTCGCCTGACACCCGATGTTCGGGATCACCTTCGAGCCCGGCGCGCAGTCCTGCGGGAACTGCCGCAGCACGTTGTAGTAGACGAGGAACCCGGCCACCGCCGCCAGCGCCGTCGAACCGTCCGCCTTCTTCGCCATCCCGATCGCCACACCGACGCAGAACAGCATCGGCAGCCCCAGCGACCCGTCGAGCAGCGCCCCGCCCGCCCCCGCCATCACCTTCGAGACGTTCGTCCAGCCCAGCCCGTCGTCCCCGAACACATCAGGCTGACCCAGGCGGTTGAGAATGCCCGCGGCCGGCAGGACGGCGATGGGGAGCTGCAGACTGCGGCCCATCTTCTGCAGTCCCTGAAACGCGCTCTGCCACCGTCGGCGTGCGGGGCCGACCTCGTTCTCGGCGCTTGCGGCACTCATCGTTTGGCGACCGCCTGTCAGGTGGTGTAGACCAGCTACGGACGATTGGGCTGCTGTGACGTCATCCTCGGACGCACACCGCACGATCGCTCGCGAAGTTGGGCCAACTGTGGGTTACTGCGACAAAGCGGTTCAGCAAAGAATTGCGGCGCGCATCAGGGAATTCAGGGAGACGGAACATGGCCACCAAGGCTGAGAAGATCGTCGCCGGACTCGGCGGCCTCGACAACATCGAAGAGATCGAAGGCTGCATCACCCGCCTGCGCACCGAGGTCAACGACCCGTCGCTGGTCGACGAAGCCGCCCTGAAGGCCGCCGGCGCCCACGGCGTCGTCAAGATGGGCACCGCCATCCAGGTCGTCATCGGCACCGACGCCGACCCCATCGCCGGGGAGATCGAAGACATGATGTGAGCCGTCCCGGCGCTCACCCCAGGGGCTCCTCTCCACCGCGGGAGGAGCCCCTTCCGCATGTACGGCTAGGCTCAGCGCCATGTCTCGAATCGACGGCCGCACCCCCCAACAGCTCCGCCCCGTCACCATCGAACGCGGCTGGAGCAAGCACGCCGAAGGCTCCGTCCTCGTCTCCTTCGGCGACACCAAGGTCTTCTGCACCGCCTCCGTCACCGAAGGCGTCCCCCGCTGGCGCAAGGGCAGCGGCGAAGGCTGGGTCACCGCGGAGTACTCCATGCTCCCCCGCGCCACCAACACCCGCGGCGACCGCGAGTCCGTCCGAGGCAAGATCGGCGGCCGCACCCACGAGATCTCCCGCCTCATCGGCCGCTCGCTGCGCGCCGTCATCGACTACAAGGCACTCGGCGAGAACACCATCGTCCTCGACTGCGACGTCCTCCAGGCCGACGGCGGCACCCGCACCGCGGCCATCACCGGCGCGTACGTCGCCCTCGCGGACGCCGTCTCCTGGGCCCAGGGCAAGAAGCTGATCAAGGCCGGCCGCCAGCCCCTCACCGGCACCGTCAGCGCCGTCTCCGTCGGCATCGTCGGCGGCGTCCCCCTCCTCGACCTCTGCTACCAGGAGGACGTCCGCGCCGAGACCGACATGAACGTCGTCTGCACCGGCGACGGCCGCTTCGTCGAGGTCCAAGGCACCGCCGAGGCCGAGCCGTTCGCCCGCGACGAGCTCAACTCCCTCCTCGACCTGGCCGTTTCCGGCTGCGTGGAGCTGACCGTCCTGCAGCGCACGGCACTTGACGCGGTCCTGGAAAAGTAAAGGGCGCACCAAGAACGGTGGCGGGTCCGGGCAACCGGCCCGCCCCCCGCTGCGTCTTGGCCAGTGCACCGACGGGGGCCTCCAGGGCCTGACAGACGGAGGAACCACTGATGTCCACGGCCGCGAACCCACGACGCCCGCACCGGCGCCGCCGTCCCCTCATCGCCGCCGCCGCGGCGGCCCTCGCCCTCACCGCGGCTCTCACGGCGACCGGCTGCGACGCCGTCGACAAGGCCCTGGACTGCGTCCAGACCGCCGACTCCATCGCCGACAGCGTCACCGACCTCCAACAGGCCGTCCAGAACGCCGCGAACGACCCGACGCAGACCCAGCAATCGCTGACCTCCATCGAGAACGACCTCGACACGATCGGCGACAAGAGCGACAACGCCGACGTCGACAAGGCCGTCGACCACCTCCAGGCAGCCGTCGCCAACGTCCGCACGGCCCTCAAGAACGGCGACGAGACCCCCGACCTCGGCCCCGTCACCGACGCGGCGGGCGAACTCACGAAGGTCTGCACACCGTAGGGACTGCCGACGCCACTGGGGATACTGGGCGCATGACCCGCCTGATCCTCGCCACCCGCAACGCCGGAAAGATCACCGAACTCCGGGCGATCCTCGCCGACGCCGGCCTCCCCCACGACCTCGTCGGCGCCGACGCCTACCCCGACATCCCCGATGTCAAGGAGACCGGCGTCACCTTCGCCGAGAACGCCCTGCTCAAGGCCCACGCACTCGCCCGGGCGACCGGCTTGCCGGCCGTCGCCGACGACTCCGGCCTCTGCGTGGACGTGCTGAACGGAGCCCCCGGCATCTTCTCGGCCCGCTGGTCCGGCCGCCACGGCGACGACCGGGCCAACCTGGACCTCCTGCTGGCCCAGCTCTCCGACATCGCGGACGAACACCGGACCGCCCACTTCGCCTGTGCGGCGGCCCTCGCCCTGCCGGACGGCACCGAGCGCGTCGTCGAGGGCCGGCTGACCGGCACCCTGCGCCACACCCCGGCAGGCACGAACGGCTTCGGCTACGACCCGATCCTCCAGCCGGACGGCGAGATGCGCACCTGCGCGGAACTGACGGCGGAGGAGAAGAACGCCATCAGCCACCGCGGCAAGGCGTTCCGGGCGCTGACCCCGATCGTGCGGGAACTGCTGGGCTGAGTCCACGAAAGCGCCCCGCACCTTCGTCTGCCAGGTGCGGGGCGGTGCGGCCGGTGGGACTCGAACCCACACGGGTGTCAACCCACTGGGACCTAAACCCAGCATGTCTGCCAAATTCCATCACGGCCGCTCAAAAACGGTCATCATGCTCGACCGGCGGCCCTCAGTGTACGGTCCCGCCCGGTCGCCGGGCGAGTGGCACTCCACCCTTCCGGCGGCACCAGGTCTCGGTCGGCGCGTGGCAATTCGGGCAGGGATTGCGGAGGTTGGCTTCGTGGTTGTCCCGGCGGTCGCCCCACGCCCGGAGCGTGAAGCGGCCCGCGCCCGATCGTGACGGTGCGGGCCGTGGGGCAGGGGGTGCTCAGATGCCCAGGTCCTTGATGATCTTGGCGACGTGGCCCGTGGCGCGGACGTTGTACAGGGCTCGCTCGACCTTGCCCTCCTCATCGACCACGATCGTGGAGCGGATGACGCCCAGGTACGTCTTGCCGTAGTTCTTCTTCTCGCCGTATGCGCCGTAGGCCTCGGTGACGGCCTTCTCGGGGTCCGCCAGGAGGGTGACCTTCAGGGACTCCTTGTCGCGGAACTTCCCGAGCTTCTCCGGGCTGTCCGGGGAGATGCCGAGGACGTCGTAGCCGGCGCCGGTCAGCAGCTCGAGGTTGTCGGTGAAGTCGCAGGCCTGCTTGGTGCAGCCGGGCGTCAGCGCCGCCGGGTAGAAGTAGACGATGACCTTGCGGCCCTTGTGGTCCGACAGGGAGACCTGACGGCCGTCGGCGTCGGAGAGGGTGAAGTCGGGGGCCACGTCACCGGGCTGGAGTCGCTCGCTCATCGGTCCAGCCTAACCGGGGGTCCTGACAGTGCGGCGGCGGACGGAGCTGACAGACTGTCCAGAACAGGACCCAGCTGACTTCGGAGGCCTAATCGTGGCGGAGACGTCGGACACCAGAACCCCGGCGCAGATCGAGGCGGACATCAGGGCCCGCCGCGAGGTGCTGGCGGAGACGCTGGACGAGATCGGGGTGCGGGTGCACCCGAAGACCATCGTCGGGGACGCCAAGGCCAAGGTCGTCGCCAACGTGGATCACACCTTGGGGAGGGCCTACGTACAGGTCAACCGGGTCGTGAGCGACGTGCGGGCGCAGTTCGTGGACGAGGAGGGGGCGCCCCGGCTGGAGCGGGTGGTGCCGGCGGCGCTCGTCGTCGTCGGGGTCGTGGGGCTGCTGGCCCTGGGCGCCCGTCGGCGGAGGGGCTGACCGTGGCCGGACCCGCCCGCTCACGGAAACGCTCCGGACAGGTAGGTTCAGTGGTGTGAGCGCCAAGAGAGACGACCTCGATCCCCGGCACGACAAGCTGCCCATCCGGATGCTGCACGACCGTGTGCTCGTGCGGCAGGAGACCGGCGAGGGCGAGCGGCGTTCCGGTGGCGGCATCCTGATCCCCGCCACCGCGGCCGTCGGTCGCCGGCTGGCGTGGGCCGAGGTGGTCGCCGTGGGGCAGAACGTGCGGACCGTCGAGCCCGGCGACCGGGTGCTGTACGACCCGGAGGACCGGGCGGAGGTCGAGGTGCGGGGTGTGGCGTACGTGCTGATGCGGGAGCGCGATCTGCACGCCGTGGCCGCGGACCGGTTCGAGGGGTCGGAGGACTCCACGGGCCTGTATCTCTGAGGCTCGCTCTGGGCTTTCCTTCTGGGTCTCCCCAGGGGCCTCGGGGCCTCAGCGCCTCTGGAACGATGGCGTGAAGGGCTGGTGACCATGGTCACCAGCCCTTTTTGCGCTGTCTTTGCTATCTTCGGAAGTGCCCCGACGAGACGCGCCGTACCGGGAGCCGCCGAGCCGACAGGGCCGGCGGGAGCAGCGAAGACGACGCACCGCCGTCGTTCGGTCGTCGTCTCGGAGGTGTCTCATGGCCTGGGTTCTGCTCGTCGTCGCCGGTCTGCTGGAGGTCGGCTGGTCGGTGGGGATGAAGTACACGGACGGGTTCACCCGGCTGGTGCCGAGTCTGTTCACGGGCGCCGGGATCGTCGCGAGCATGGTGCTGCTGTCGTACGCCGCCCGTTCGCTGCCCATCGGCACCGCGTACGGGGTGTGGGTGGGGATCGGTGCGGCCGGGGCTGCGCTGGTCGGGATGGCGGTGCTGGGGGAGCCGACCACCGCCGCCCGGATCTTCTTCGTGTGTCTGCTGCTGGTCGCCGTGGTGGGGCTGAAGGCGACCGGCGGTCATTGACGGCGGCGGCCGGCGGGCTCAGTCGCGGCGGGCGGCCGTGAGCTGGGGGCCGACGGTGGTGCCGGTCGAGTTGCCGGGGTCGCCGGTGGCGCCGCCGTCGGTGGCGCCGGTCGAGGCGCCGCCGTCGGTGGCGCCGGAGTTCGCGCCCGAGGTGGTCCCGCCGGCGGCGGTGCCGCCCGTGGCGCCGGTCGTGGTGGCGCCGGTGGTCGCGCCGCCGCCGATGGTGGCGCCGGAGGTGGTGTTGCCGGTGGCCCCGCCGGCGGTGTCGCCGCCGCCCGTCTGGCCCTGGGTCCGGCCCTGCGTCCGGCCCGTGGGGCCGTTTGACGGGGTGCTGCCGGTGGACTCGTCGTCGCCGGGCTCCTCCGAGGAGGGCGGGGTGGACGGGTAGGCGGATTCCTCGCCGCCGTCCTGGATCTGGAGGTTGAACTCCGAGGCGGGGGCGCCCTTGAGGGCGTTCCTGGTGAACTGGGCCCAGATCTGGGTGGGCGCGCCGCCGCCGTTGATGCGGGGCAGGCCCATGGCGCCCTTGAGGGACTTGTGGTGGGCGGTCTCGGGGTCCTGGCCCATGACGGCGACGACGGTGGCGAGGTCGGGGGTGTAGCCGGCGAACCAGGCGGCCTGGTCCTCCTCGGCGGTGCCGGTCTTGCCTGCGGCGGGGCGGCCGGCGGCGAGGGCCTCGGTGGCGGTGCCGTTCTCCACGACGCTGCGCAGGACGGAGGTGGTGGTGTCGGCGGCTTCGCGGCTGACGGCCTGGGAGGCCTTGAACGCGGGCAGCTCCATCACGTCGGAGCCGTCCTTGGTGACCTTGCCGATCAGGGTGTAGGCGCCGTGCTTGCCGTGGTTGGCGAGGGTGGCGTAGGCCTCGGCCATGTTCAGGACGCTGGCGTTGGCGGTGCCGAGGGCGATGGAGGGGTAGGGCTCCAGGTCGGGGGTGGCGGTGGGCAGGCCGAGGTCGATCGCGGTCTGCTTGACCTTGGCGGGGCCGACGTCGACGGCCATCTGCGCGTACACCGTGTTGACGGACTTGTCGGTGGCGGTGCGCACGTTGATGTCGCCGTAGTTGACGTAGTCCTCGTTCTCGGGGGCGTACGAGGGGCCGGACCAGCCCTGCACGGGGCGCTTGTTGGTGCCGTCGTAGATCGTGTTCGGGGTGATCCGGCGGCCGTCCTGGGTCGTGGACTCGTTCTGCACGGCGGACGTGAAGACGAAGGGCTTGAAGGTGGAGCCGACCTGGAAGTCCTGGCGGGTGGCGTTGTTGGTGTACTGCTTGACGTAGTCGACGCCGCCGTACATGGCGAGGATCTTGCCCGTCTTGGGGTCGACGGCGGCGCCGCCCGCGCGGACGTAGGAGTCGACCTTGCGCTTCTTGGGGTCGAGCTTGGACATGAGCTTGTCGTTGACGGCGTCGACGAAGGCCTTCTGCTTCTTCTTGTCGAGGGTGGTGGTGATGCGGTAGCCGCCGCCCTCCAGCTCGTCGGAGGTGACGATCTTGTTGTTCTTCAGGTAGTCCTTGATCGCGTTGACGAGGTAGCCGCGCTGTCCGGACATGCCGTTGTCGGCGCCGGAGGTCTCCTTGGGCGCGGGGAACTTCATGCCGGCGCGCGCGCTCTGGCTGAGCCAGCCCTTGGTGACCATGCCGTCGAGGACGTAGTTCCAGCGTGCGAGGGCGGCGGCCTTGTTCTCGGGGTGGGCGATGACGTCGTACTCGCTGGGCGCGTTGACCAGGGCGGCGAGGTAGGCGCCCTGGGCGGGGGTGAGCTTGGCGGCGTCGACGCCGTAGTAGGCCTTGGCGGCGGCCTGCATGCCGTAGGCGTTGCGGCCGAAGTAGCTCGTGTTGAGGTAGCCCTCGAGGATCTCGTCCTTGGACGTCTCGCGGTCGAGCTTGATCGAGATGAAGAACTCCTTGAACTTGCGCGTGGCGGTCTGCTCCTGCGCGAGGTAGTAGTTCTTCACGTACTGCTGGGTGATGGTGGAGCCGGACTGCTTGCCCTTGCCGGTGGCGGTGTTCCAGCCGGCCCGCAGCATCGCCTTGGGGTCGATGGCGGTCTCGGTGTAGAAGTCGCGGTCCTCGGCGGCCAGGACGGCGTGCTGGGCGTCCTTGGAGATCTTGGAGAGGCCGACGTTCTCGCGGTTGACGGTGCCGTCGCGGGCGATCTCCGTGCCGTCGGCGTAGAGGTAGACGTTGGACTGCTTGGTGGCGAGGGCGTTGGCCGGCGGGATCTCGACCATCGAGTAGCCGAGGAAGAAGAGGCCGACGACGAGCAGCACGCCGAGGACGAACGTGCCCAGCACCATCCGCCAGGTGGGCAGGAGGCGGCGCCATCCGGTGCGCTTGGGTCGCTTCACCTTGTTCTCGCTCCCTCCGCCACCCGCCTCGGGCTTTCCTGGTGCCCAGCCTTCGGTCGGCTGCTGCGGCTGCGGCTCGTCACTCATGTGTTGCAGGACTCCTGATGTCGCGTGGGTACGTTCCCGTACGCCTGGTAAGCCTCGTACGCCTTCTGCGCCCCCTGTTGAAGACTCTCGCACCACGCGTTCCGTTCCCGACAATCGGCGCGTGTTGTGCCGGAAAACGCGTGGCCCGCGACGGCGCGGGCGTACTAGGCTCCTGCGCTTCGGTGTCGAAAGGGGCACCAGGGGTGACTCGTGGGCGCGGAGGAGGGTTGCCTTGGGATCGGCACGGTTGTACGCGGCCGTCGCGGTGGGGAGTTTCCGACGGTACGCGACCTATCGGGTGGCCACGGCCGCGGGGGTGTTCACCAACACGGTGTTCGGCCTGATCCTCGTCTACGCGTACCTGGCGTTGTGGGACGAGCGGCCGCACCTGGGGGGGTACGACCGGTCACAGGCGGTGACGTATGTGTGGCTGGGGCAGGCGCTGTTCGCGACGCTGGCGATCCAGGGCGGCGGTTTCGAGACGGATCTGATGGAACGGATCCGCACGGGCGAGGTGGCGGTCGATCTGTACCGGCCGGTCGATCTGCAGGCGTGGTGGCTGGCCGTGGACGTGGGTCGGGCGGTGTTCCAGTTGCTGGGGCGCGGGGTGGTCCCGTTCGTGGTCGGGGCGTTGTTCTTCCCGACGGCGCTGCCGCGTGATCCGGCGCTGTGGTCGGCGTTCCTGTTCGCGGTCGTGCTGGCGATGGTGGTCGGTTACGGGATCCGGTTCCTGGTGGCGATGAGCGGGTTCTGGCTGCTGGACGGCACGGGTGCGTTGCAGACGCTGATGGTGACGGGGATGTTCTGTTCGGGGATGGCGCTGCCGTTGAACGCGTTTCCGCAGCCGTTGGGCGACATCGTGGCGGCGTTGCCGTGGGCGGCGCTGCTGCAGATGCCGGCCGACGTGCTGATGGGCGTGGTCGATCCGTGGTCGGCGTTCGCGTTCCAGGCCGGGTGGGCGGTGGTGCTGCTGGCGGTGGGGCGGCTGGTGCAGCGGGCGGCGACGCGGCGGGTGGTGGTCCAGGGTGGGTGAGGGCGGCCGGGTGGCGGAGGGGGTGCGGGCGTATCGGCTGATCGCGGGGATGTGGATCCGATCCACGCTGGCCTACCGGGTGTCGTTCGTGATGACGGCGGTGGGCGGTCTGGTGGTGACGGGGCTGGACTTCGTCGCGATCTTGCTGATGTTCTCGCAGGTCGACGCGCTGGGCGGGTACTCGTTGCCGGAGATCGCGTTCCTGTACGGGGCCTCGGCGATGTCGTTCGGGTTCGCGGATCTGGTGATCGGCTCGGCCGGCCGGCTGGGCACGCGGGTGCGGGACGGGACGCTGGACACGCTGCTGGTGCGGCCGGCGCCGGTGCTGGCCCAGGTCGCCGCGGACCGGTTCGCGTTGCGCCGGGTGAGCCGGATCGTCCAGGGGGCGGCGGTGTTCGGGTACGCGCTGGCGGCGACGGACGTGGTGTGGACGCCGGCGAGGGTGCTGCTGGTGCCGGTGATGCTGGTGAGCGGCGGAGCGATCTTCGCCTCGGTGTTCGTGGCCGGCGCGGCCTTCCAGTTCGTCGCGCAGGACGCCGCCGAGGTGCAGGCGGCGTTCACGTACGGCGGTCAGACGTTGCTGCAGTATCCGCCGACGGTGTTCGGCCGGGAGCTGGTGCGGGGGGTGACGTTCGTGTTCCCGCTGGCGTTCGTCAACTGGGTCCCCGCGTCGTACGTGTTGGGGCGGCCCGGTCCGTCCGGTCTGCCGCACTGGGCGGCTTTCGCGCCGCCGCTGGTGGCGTCGGTGTGCTGCGCGGCGGCGGGGCTGGCGTGGCGGGTCGGACTGAGGTCGTACCGGAGCACGGGGAGTTGAGGGTGACGGTGTCGGAGAGTGCGTTCATCGAGGTGGACCGGCTGGAAAAGGTCTTCGACGTGCGGCGCGGGGCCGGTTTCCTGAAGCGGGAGCTGCGGCGGGTGCGGGCGGTCGACGCGATCTCCTTCCGGGTGGCGTCCGGTGAGATGGTCGGCTACATCGGGCCGAACGGCGCCGGGAAGTCGACGACGATCAAGATGCTGACGGGGATCCTGACGCCGAGCGGGGGGCGGCTGCGGGTCGCGGGGATCGATCCGTCACGGGAGCGGACGCGGCTGGCGCATCGGATGGGGGTGGTGTTCGGGCAGCGTACGACGCTGTGGTGGGACCTTCCGCTGATCGACTCGTACCGGCTGATGCACCGCATGTACCGCATCCCGGACGGACGTTACCGGGAGAACCTGGACCGGCTGGTCGAACTCCTGGACCTGGGAGCGCTGTTGGAGGTGCCGGTGCGCCAGCTGTCGCTGGGGCAGCGGATGCGCGGCGACATCGCGGCGGCGCTGCTGCACGATCCGGAGGTCCTGTACCTGGACGAACCGACGATCGGTCTCGACGTGGTGTCGAAGGCGCGGGTGCGGGAGTTCCTGCGGGAGCTGAACGTCGAGCGCGGCACGACGGTGCTGCTGACCACGCACGATCTGCAGGACATCGAGCAGCTGTGTTCGCGGGTGATAGTCATCGACCACGGGCGGCTGGTGTACGACGGCGCGCTGGCCGGGCTGCACGAGGCGGGCGAGAGCGAGCGGACGCTGGTGGTGGACCTGGAACGGGAGCTGCCGCCGATCGAGGCGGGGGAGGCGGCACGGGTGGTGAAGGTGGAGGGCCCGCGTCAGTGGCTGGCGTTCCCGGCGTCGGCGTCGGCGGCCGCGCTGGTGGCGCATATCGCGGCGCGGTACCCGTTGCTGGACCTGTCGGTGCGGGAGCCGGACATCGAGACCGTGATCGCGAAGATGCTGTACGCGCCGGGGAGTTCGGGCGACGGCCTCGCGGAGCGGCGGGCCGTGGTGCCGGGGGCCGGGAACTCGTAGGCTGCCGACATGACCGACGACGCAGCCCCGGGCCTCCCGGGCCTCCCAGACCTTCGTGCCTGCGACGCCGATCGCGAGCGGGTCGTCGAGGTGCTGCGGGACGCCCTCGCCGAGGGCCGTCTCGACATGGCGGAGTTCGAGGAGCGGCTGGAGGAGACGTACCAGGCGCGCACCTACGGGGAGCTGGCGCCGATCACCCGGGACCTGCCGGCCGCGGGCGTCACCCCGCCGCCCGTCGTCTCGCTGCACAAGGAGCCGCCCCAGGACGGCAGTTGGGCCGGGCGGGTCGTGGGGGGCGAGGGGTCGTCTTCGTGGGCCGTGGCGGTGATGTCCGGCTTCCAGCGCAAGGGCCGCTGGACCGTTCCGCGGCGTTTCACCTGCGTCGCGTTCTGGGGCGGCGGTGAGATCGACCTGCGCGAGGCGGACTTCTCGGCGGGCGAGGTCCGGATCACCTGTGTGGCGATCATGGGCGGGGTGCAGATCGTGGTGCCGCCGGGGGTCGAGGTCCTGGTGCGCGGCATCGGGGTGATGGGCGGTTTCGACCAGCGGGAGAGCGGGGTTCCGGGGGATCCGGGTGGGCCGCGGGTGATCGTCGACGGGTTCGCCTTCTGGGGCGGGGTCGGGGTCGAGCGCAAGAAGACGCGGGCGGCGCGGCGGCAGGAGAAGCTGGACCGCAAGACGGCCAGGCACGAGCAGCGCTCGGTCCCCGGGGACGATGTGCGGCAGGAGCACCGGGGGATCCTGGAGGGCCACCAGGACCTGCTGCACGACCACGACCACGGCCACGGCCACCGGCCGGAGCCGGAACGACAACGGCTGGAGCGCCGGGACCGGCCGGACCGGCGGGACAGGCACTACGACGACTGACGGCCAGAGGGCCGGCGGCCCGGCGGGCTGAGGGTCCGGCGGCCGTGGGCCGGTGGCGCGGACGGCCGTTACAGCCGGGCGGGCGCGGAGCCGGACAGTTTCTCCAGGTCGAGGGTGCGCGCCATCCTGCGGTAGCCGCCGTCGCTGGGGTGCAGGTGGTCGCCGGAGTCGTACTCGGCGCGCAGGCCGCGCGGGTCGTACGGATCGCGCAGCGCCTGGTCGAAGTCGACGACCTCGTCGAAGAGTCCGCCCGTGCGGATCGCCCGGTTGACCTGCTGCCGCACGTTCTCGCGGGCGGCCCTGTAGCCGCGGTGGCCGCGGAACGGCGTGAGGGTGGCGCCGACGACCTCGACGCCGTGCGCGTGGGCGCGGTCGGCGAGGGTGCGCAGGCCGGCCACGATCGCCCGCGGGTCGGCGAGCGTCCGGTTGCGCAGGATGTCGTTGATGCCGAGGTCGATGACGACGGCCCGTACGTTCGGGCGGTCGAGGACGTCGCGGTCGAAGCGGTTCAGGCCGGAGGCGCCGCGTCGCGGGTCGTCGGCCAGGAGCTGGTTGCCGCTGATGCCGGCGTTGACGACGGCGTAGCGGGGTGCGGCGCCGTCGGCGGCGAGCGTGGTCCGCAGCCGGTCGGCGAGGGCGTCGGGCCAGCGGCGGTTGGCGCCGGACGTGGAGGTGACGCCGTCGGTGATGGAGTCGCCCAGGGCGACGACGGTCCCGTCGGCCTCGTTGCTGAGCACGTCCAGCGCGGTCAGGTAGCGCCAGTAGGGGGTCGTCTCGGTGAAGGCGGCGCCGCTGGTGTCCTCGGTGGACTCGCCGTCGGCGACGTAGCTGGTCTGCCGGGCGCGGGGGTGGTGGGTGACCGGCCCCGCGGAGGTGGGGGAGTAGGTGCTGACCAGGACGTCCGCGTCGTGCGGCACGGTGACGGCGACGGCGTCGCTGACGACCTGTGCGCCGGCCGGGACGACCACGGTGGCGGCGCCGCCGAAGGTGAGACGGCGCAGGGTGTCGGGGTCGGCGGCCGGGCCGTCCTCGTGCGCGGCGACGGCCAGCGTGGCGTGGGTGACGGTGAGGGGGCGGTCGCCGTAGACGTTGGACAGGGTGACGCGGGCGCCGGTCCCGCCCACGCCGGTGTGCACGACGTTGCGGACGGTGCGGCCCGCCATGCCGTCGGCGCCGGTGCCCGGTTCCGGGCCGGCCGGGGCCGCCGCCCAGGCGCCGACCCAGACGCCGGTGGACACCGGGTCGGCGTGGTGCGGGCCGGGACCCGCGGCGACGGTGTCCCCCGCACGGCGGTGACCGGGGCCGTGCTCAGCGGCCGCCGTGACGTAGATGGCGGCGGACAGGCCCACGACGAGGGCGACGATCGCCGACAGCAGGGCATAACCATGACGCTTGGCGGTCATGCGGGTGCGTGTCTCCTCATGCGCGGGGAGCCGGCGGCTCCGGATCAGTGCAGGAGTTCGCCCTCGATCTCCCCGCCCATCAGACGCCGGGAACTCTTGTTCCGTTCCAGGAGTCGGTCAGGAAGGGACAATGTGTGCGGGATCACCGAACGGGTGGAGCAGATGGAACGTACCGAAGAGGCAGCACCGGACGCGGACCCGTCCTACCGGGCCATGACCGCCTTCACCGCCGCGGACGAGGAGAAGCAGCGCGGGGTGCGGCAGATGAAGCTCACCGCGGCCGGTCTGCTGCTGTTCGTGGCCGTCGTGTACGTCCTCGCCGAGTGGGCCTCCCACCGGGGCGCCGGCGTCTGGGCCGGCTATGTGGCGGCGGCCGCCGAGGCGGGGATGGTCGGCGCGCTCGCCGACTGGTTCGCGGTCACGGCCCTCTTCCGTCACCCGCTCGGCCTGCCCATCCCGCACACGGCGATCATCCCGAACAAGAAGGACCAGCTGGGCGTCTCGCTGGGCGAGTTCGTCGGCGAGAACTTCCTCTCCGAGGACGTGGTGCGCCGGCGGCTGCGCGCGGTGGGCATCGGCACCCGGCTGGGCGCCTGGCTGGCGGATCCCGAACACGCCGACCGGGTGACGGCGGAGCTCGCGACGGCGTTGCGGGGCGCGCTGACGGTGCTGCGCGACTCGGACGTCCAGGCGGTGGTGGGGGAGGCGATCACACGGCGCGCCGACGCCCAGGAGATCGCGCCGGGCATGGGAAAGCTGCTGGAGCGGATCGTCGTGGACGGCGGCCACCGGCGCGCCGTCGACCTGGTGGTGGCGCGGGCGCACGACTGGCTGGTGCTGCACGCCGACTCGGTGATGGACGCCGTGCAGGGCGGCGCGCCCGGCTGGACCCCGCGGTTCGTCGACAAGAAGGTCGGCGAGCGGGTCTACAAGGAGCTGCTGCGCTTCTGCGCGGAGATGCGGGACATGCCCTCCCACCCGGCCCGGGGCGCCCTCGACCGGTTCCTGACCGACTTCGCCGCCGATCTGCAATCCGACACGGACACCCGCGCGCGGGTGGAGCGGCTCAAGGGCGAGGTGCTGGGCCGGGGTGAGGTCCAGGGCCTGATCGCGGCCGCCTGGACCGCCGTCCGCTCCATGATCGTCGCGGCGGCGGAGGACGAGCGCAGCGAGCTGCGGCTGCGCGTGCGGGCCTCGCTGCTGTCGCTGGGGGCCCGGATGGCGACCGAGCCCAAGGTGCAGGAGAAGGTCGACAGCTGGGTCGAGGGCGCCGCCGTGCACGTCGTCACCACGTACCGGAAGGAGATCACCTCGCTGATCACCGACACGGTGGCCGGCTGGGACGCGGAGCACACCACCCGCAAGATCGAGGCGAACATCGGCCGGGACCTGCAGTTCATCCGCATCAACGGCACGGTGGTGGGCTCGCTGGCCGGATTGCTGATCTACACCGTGGCGCGGGCTCTGGGGGCTTAAGGGCACTGGTCGCGGGAACAAGGACCGCGTTCCGCTCGACGTAGGAGCGTGTGCCGAGGAGGGAGCCCATGACCAGCGCCGAAGCCGCCGTGCCGGCCGAGAGAGACCGCACGATCACCACAGACATCCCCGCCCGCCTGGACCGGCTGCCCTGGTCGCGCTGGCACTGGACCATCGTGTTCGGACTGGGCACCGTTTGGATCCTGGACGGCCTGGAGGTCACGGTCGTCGGGAACATCGCCGCCCGGCTGTCGGAGCCGGGCAGCGGCCTGCCGATCACCTCCGGGCAGGTCACCGGCCTCGCGGCCGCGCTGTACGTGGCCGGCGCCTGTGTCGGCGCGCTCTTCTGGGGCCGGCTGACCGACAAGTGGGGCCGTAAGAAGCTGTTCATGATCACCCTCGCGGTGTACCTGGCGGCCACCGCCCTGACCGCCGTCTCCTTCGACACCTGGTGGTTCCTGCTCTTCCGCTTCCTCACCGGCTTCGGCATCGGCGGCGAGTACGCGGCCATCAACTCCGCGATCGACGAGCTGATCCCGGCGCAGTACCGGGGGCGCGTCGACCTCATCATCAACGGCAGCTTCTGGCTGGGCGCGGTCGCCGGGTCGCTGCTGTCGATCGTCGCGCTGAACACGGACATCTTCGCGGCCGACGTCGGCTGGCGGCTGACGTTCGCGCTGGGCGCGGTCCTCGCCCTGGTGATCCTCCTCGTGCGCCGGCACGTCCCCGAGAGCCCACGGTGGCTGCTGATCCACGGCCGCGACCGGGAGGCCGAGGAGATCGTCACCTCGATCGAGCGGCAGATCGAGGACGACAAGGGCGAGCGACTGCCGCGCGCCGAGGGCGAGCTCACCATCCACCAGCGCCGCAGCGTCTCCTTCGTCGAGATCGCCCGCACGGTGTTCTCCCAGTACCGGCGCCGCGCGATCCTCGGCTTCGCCCTCTTCATCGGCCAGGCGTTCCTCTACAACGCGATCACCTTCGGCTTCGGCGCGATCCTGACGAAGTTCTTCGACGTGCCGAGCGGCAACACGGGCTATTACTTCGCCGTCATCGCGATCGGCAACTTCTGCGGCCCGCTGCTGCTGGGCAAGCTGTTCGACACGGTCGGCCGCCGGATCATGATCTCCTCGACGTATCTGCTGTCGGGCGTGCTGCTGTTCGGCACGGCCTGGCTGTTCGACCAGGGCTCGCTCGACGCGACGACGATGACGGCCTGCTGGTGCGCGGTGCTGTTCTTCGCGTCGGCGGGCGCGTCGAGCGCCTATCTGACGGTGTCCGAGGTCTTCCCGATGGAGACCCGCGCGATGTCCATCGCCTTCTTCTACGCCCTCGGCACGGCCGCCGGCGGCATCAGCGGCCCCCTGCTGTTCGCCGACCTCACCGACACGGGCAAGGTCGGCGACACGGTCCTCGCCTTCTGCATCGGCGCGACGCTGATGTGCCTGGCGGGCCTGGTCGCGGCGTTCCTGGCGGTCAACGCCGAGCGACGCTCCCTGGAGGACATCGCCAAGCCCCTGACGGCGGCGGCGTCGAAGGCGAAGGACATGGCCGGCAGCCGAACGAAGCAGGCGTAGCCCACCGGCCCCTCGGACGGCCCGGCCCGGCCCGGCCCGGCCCGGCCCGAACGACCGAACTGGACCGGACCGAACTGGACCGGACCGAACTGGACCGGACCGGGCCAGACTGGACCGGAACAGAACAAGGGCGCCCCCAGAGCCTCAAGGCCTGGGGGCGCCAGTGCGAGACGGGCGGGACTGGCGGGACCAGCGGGATGGGCGGGACCAGCGGGACTGGCGGGACCAGCGGGATGGGCGGGACCGGCGGGATGGGCGGGATGGGCGAGGCCGACGGGATGGGCGAGGCCGGCGGGATGGGCGGACAGGGGGGAGCCAGCCCCGCCGGGCGGCCGTTCACGTGCCCGTCGTCGACCCCGGCCGGACGATCATCAGGATCGTCACCGTGGCCCACAGCAGGTTGAACACCCCGGTGAACATGGCCAGTCGGACCGTCGTCCCGGGCCCGCCCTGTCCTTCCACGAGCACCTCCTGGCGCGGCAGCACGAGGAGCAGCAGCACGCCGGCCGCCAGCACGGTCAGCACGATCGACGCGATCAGCCAGGGATCGCCCATGACCCCCATCGCTCCGGCGGTGGCGAACCCGAAGACGGGGACGGCGATGCCGACGGCCGCGTACACCTGGCAGATGCGGTGCAGCAGCCGCACGGTCCCGGTCGCTCCCGTGTCGTCGGGTGCGGCCAGCGCCTTGCGCGCGGCGGGCGGGAACATGCTGGCGGCGACGGTCACGGGCCCGACGGCGATGATCGCGGCGAGGACGTGGACGGCGAGGAGGAACTTGGTCACGGAGCGACGCTAAAGCGCGTGAAGATCGTGCAGAAGTGGCAGGAATGCCGGAGGGCGACGGATTCCCGCCAGGTGTGCCGGTGAGCCGCCCACCAGGCCGCCCACCAAGGGAGCCAGCCTGGCCGCCTGGGCGGAACAGCTCGGACGGCACCCGCCTCCCCGCCGCTCCCGCCGGTCGGCCCTGCTCCCGCCGGTCGGCCCTGCTCCCGCCGGTCGGCCCTGCTTCCGCCGGTCGCATCTGCTCCCGCCGGTCACCTCTCCCGCGCGTTTGGCGGAAACCCGTCGGCTGCCTAGGCTCCCGCCATGCACACCGTCGCCGTACTGGTCCTGGACGGGGTCGTCCCCTTCGATCTGTCCGCCCCCATCGACGCCTTCGGCTGGGCGCGGCTGCCCGACGGCCGCCCGGCGTACCGGGTTCGGGTCTGCTCGCCGTCCGCCTCCGGAGAGGTGAGCGCGGGGGCGTTCACCGTGCGCGCGCCGTACGGTGTCGAAGCGCTGGCCGAGGCGGACACGATCATCCTGCCGGGCGTCGCGAACCCGCCCGAGGAACTGCCGCCGGGCGTCGCGGAGGCGCTGCGCGACGCGGCGGCCGACGGCACCCGGATCGCCTCCGTCTGCGTCGGCGCGTTCCTGTTCGCCGCGACGGGCCTACTGGACGGGCTGCGCGCGACCACGCACTGGGTCGCGGCGCGGGAACTGGCCGAGCGTTACCCGAAGGTGGAGGTCGACCCGAACGTCCTCTACGTCGACCACGACCGCTTCCTCACCTCGGCGGGCGCGGCGGCGGCCCTGGACATGTGCCTGCACATGATCCGCAAGGACTACGGTTCGGCGGTCGCCGCGCAGGCGGCCCGGATGTCGGTCATGCCACTCGAACGGGAGGGCGGCCAGGCCCAGTTCATCGTCCACGATCTGTCGCCCGCCCCGTCCGGCGCGACCCTCGAACCCCTCCTGGTCTGGCTGGAGGACAACTGCGCCGACGATCTGACGCTGAACCGGATCGCCGAGCGGGCCGGCATGAGCGCCCGCACCCTCAACCGCCGGTTCCGCGAGCAGACCGGGACGACGCCGCTGCGCTGGCTGCACCGGGCGCGGGTGCGACGTGCGCAGCACCTGCTGGAGTCGACGGGCTACCCGGTGGAACGGATCGCCGCCCAGGCGGGTTTCGGCTCCCCGACGGCCTTCCGCGAGTGCTTCCGCAAGGTCGCCGGCACGAGCCCGCAGGGGTATCGACGGGCGTTCCGGTCGAGGACGGGGACGGGGCCAGGGGTGGGGACGGCGACAGGCGCCGGGGCGGGAGCGGAACCGCGGGAGAGAGCGGGGGCGGGGGCACGGACAGGGGGACGGCCCACCGGCGCATCGGAGAGGGACGCGATGCGATCATGATCGCCCTGGCACAGATCGGCCAGGACAGCCCGCCGCGCCACACGCGAGCCCACGCCCCGCCCCGCGGCCCGACCTCACGGCCCAGCCACGACCCGCCTACGGCCCGAGTCCACGAACCGCGCCTATGGCCCGGGCCCACGGATCAGACCACGACCCGCGCACGATGCCTATGACCCGCGCCCCCGACCTGCCACGATCCGCGCACGATGCCCATGACGCGAACCCGTGGCCCGATCCCGCGAGCCGGTCTCATGGCCCCACCACACGGCCCCACCCCACGGCACCAGCCCACGACCCGTGCGCCCGGCCCGGGTCGGCACAAGCGCCCGGAAGCCGCGGTGCCGACAGTGCTCTGGGCGCTTCCCCGGCGGCCGGCGGCTCAGCCGCGCCGGTCCGCCACCGCCCACGACGCGAGGGCGACCGCGCCCGCCACGCCGAACACCGACGGCCACGGACCGACCTTCTTCGACAGCGGATGCGACCCGGCGAAGGCCGCGACGTACGCGACGCTCAGCGCTCCCGCCGCCTTGCCGCCGGCCTGCTGCCGCCACCGCTGCGCGGCCGCGGCCCCCGCGACCGCCAGGACCACCCCGCCCAGCGGCCGCTGCCTGGTCCACCGGGCCACGCCGTACCCGCCGACCAGCCCGCCCGCCGCGATCACCGCACTGGGAACCTTCGCCATCGTCTGCCTCCTCGCCCTGATCATCCAGCTCATCGACGAGGCTAACCCGCCCCCCGGCCGCCGCCCGAACACCCCCGGCGACCGGCCGCCGACCGCCCGTCGTCCCGAGCGGGAAAGGACTCCGAGTTGCCCACCCTCGTCACACCCGACGGCACGACTCTCGCGTACTCCGACCACGAGCCCCCGGCCGGCCTCGCGCCCGCGACCCCCGTGCTGCTCCTGCACGGACTCGCGGGCCACCTCGGCGAATGGGACGACCTGACCGCGCGTCTGCTCGCCGACGGCCACCGCGTGGTGAGGCACGACGCCCGGGGGCACGGCGCGAGCACCCGCACACCGCCGGACATGACGAGAGCGGCGGCCGTCCGGGACGTCGTGGCGCTGATGGAGGCCCTCGCCCTGCCCCCGGCGGTACTCCTCGGTCAGTCCCTGGGCGGCCTGACGGCCCTGCTGACGGCGGCGGCCCACCCGTCCCGCGTCGCCGCCCTCGTCCTGGTGGAGGCCGGCCCGGCGGGCGGTGCCCCGGAGCTCCCGGGACAGATCGCCGGCTGGCTGGACAGCTGGCCGACGCCGTTCACGAGCTTCGACCAGGCCGTCGCCTTCCTCGGCCACGAGGCGTGGGCGCGAGGCCTTGACTGGCGGGAGGACGGCCGCGGACACGCCCGGATCGACCGCGACACGATGGTCGCGGCGGTGGCCGAACTCGCCACGGCGGACTACTGGGAGCAGTGGTCCCAGGTGACCTGCCCCACCCTGGTGATCCGGGGCGAGCAGGGGACGACGCCGCCGCAGGAGGCGACGGAGATGCGGTCCCGGGCCCACCGCGCGACCGGCATCCGGCTCACGGTCGTCCCGGACGCCGCCCATGACGTCCACCTGGACCGGCCGGAAGCCCTGTACGAGGCGGTGAAGGCCTTCCTCCCGAGCACCGGCCCGCAAGGCCCGCAAGCCGACGCCGAACCCCCGGAGCACGCGCGGTTCGCCGCGTACCTGGACGCCCTCGCCCGGGTCCCGGCCGCCGAGGAGGCCTCCCTCGTCCGCCGTGTCCTGGCCGACGAGGACCGCACGATGGCCCGTTCGGCGGTGGTCCGGCACCTGGACCGAAGGGCCGCGGCGATCCCCCGCGCCACCGTCGCGGACGACGCGAGCTGGCAGTCCTGGGCGCAGGCCATGGCGGAGGCCGTGCGGGAGGACGCCTTCCTGACGACCCGCCTCGCGGAATGGACCTTGCTCCGCGCCCTCAGCGCCCCCTCCCGCCCGCCGAGCCCGCCCGCCCCGACGCATCCCGCGCCCCGGACAGTCCTGCCGGCCACCCCCCTGCCGGTCCCCTCCCAGGCGGCGGCCATGGCCACCGCCCTCACCGCCGCCTCGGACTGGCTCCAGCGCCGACTCGTCGAAGCCCCCGACACCTCCCCGCACGTCCTCGCCTTCCTGGCCGAGCACGGCCGCACGAAGAAGGTCCGCACGGCCGCGGCGAGACGGGCGCCCTAGAGGCCTGTCGTGTGGATCAGTCCGCAGACGCGGGGCCCGGCACGCGCATCTGCGGCGTTGTCGTCGGCGCCGACTCCCCCGCTCTCGGCTTCGCTCGAGCGGGAGGGGCCCCCACCGCGTCGACTCCCTCCTCCGCCTCGCAGCTGCACGCACCAAGCCCCGCTCACGGCGGTGACCAGGACCGTCGGACTCCTTCAGCCCGATCCGAACGACAGGCCCTAGCCCCGCCCGGCGCGGCGGTGCGGGCCGGGCTCCAGGCCTCGCTTGTCGACGACGGCGCGTTCCAACACGGCCGTGGTGTCGAAGACCGTCCCCGCCTTGGCCTGTTCGGTGTCCCGACTGAAGACGGTGCGCTGCCCGAGGTAGTCCAGGCTGCGGGCGTCGAAGATCCACTCGGTGCGGGTGCCGTGCGCGACGTCCTCACGGGCGATGGCGATGCCGTGCCGTCCGACGGCGTCCACCGCGTCGCGCACCTCGGTCACGCCGGGGATGCGGGCGGTGGCCTTGTAGACGGCGGCGGCCGTGGCGGACGGCATGATCTGCTCCTCGACGAGATCGCCGATCCGGTCGAAGACCGCCTGGTCGCGGTCGTCGCCCTTCACGACGGGGGTCTCGGCGTAGAGCCTCTCGAGCAGGCGTCCCGGCTCGGTGGGCAGCGAGGCCAGCCAGGCGTAGGTGGGCCGCCGGACGCCGGCCGGCACCGCGGAGTCCCTCGGGTTCGTGCCGTCCGGCACCCCGACCTCGATCGGCCAGTCCTGCCCGTCCTCACGGATCAGCCCGACGTCGGTCACGGGCCCCTGCTGCTGCGAGAACCACACCTTCCGCTCGTGCAACGGCCCGAGCTTCACGGGCTTCCCCCACTCACCCACGTTCGAGGCCACCCGGCTGCGGACGTAGACGAACTGGTCCTCCGTGACCGACTGCACGGCGGTGTCCATGGCGACGGCGGCGATCCGGTCGAGCGTGACGACGGCGCCGCGACTGCCCGCGGTGGGCGTGCCGTGAGGGGCCGCCTGGGCGGCAGTGCCCCCGCCGTGCCGTCCCGCGCCCAGCCCGACGGTGAGACCTGCGGCCAGCGCGACGGCGACGGCTCCGGCGACGAGGACGGGTCGGGTCGGCTGGAGGGCCCGACGGGGCCGTTGGGCCCTCGGCAGCGGGCGGGCGCCCTCCGTCTCGTCACGGCGATCGCGATCGATGAGCTGCATCAGAACGTCCTTGTGATGGGAACGACGCCCGGGAGGCAGCACCTGCTCGACGGGACCGGCCGGCAACAACCGTGCCAGTTCCCCCAGTTCGTCGAGTTCCGAGCGCTCACCCTGCTGGTGCGCCGACCGCGGGGACCCGGCCGGAGTGGCGTTCATCGGGCTTCCTCCTGAAGGGGCAGGACCGCGAACGCGGTCTCACTCTCTACCTCTCCGCGACGGGCACGCGGTTCCATAAATCCTGTACGCGAGTTATGCGACGTACGTCTTTGACGTTCTTCCCCCTCGACCAGCCCCCGCAGCCGCGCACGGGCCCGGGACAGCCGGGACCGGACGGTCCCCACCGGCACCCCGAGCGCCTCGGCGGCCTGGACGTAGTCCAGCCCACCCCACACGCACAGGGCGATGACCTCCCGTTCGTGCCGCCTGAGCCGTCCGAGCACCCGCCGCACCTCGGCGAGCCGACGGGAGTCGTCCAGCCGTCCGACGGTGTCCTCGGCGAAGTCGGCGACCACGTCCTCCTCGGACCGCCGGGCGAGAAAGACCAGCCGCCGCCGCAGACTCCGGTCCGCGTTGCGCGCCTTGTTGGTGGCGATCCCGAACAGCCAGGGCCGCAACGACCCGCCCTCGGCGGCCACGTCAGCCCGCCCCCGCCAGGCGGCCAGGAACGTCTCCGACAGGACCTCCTCGGCGACCGACCAGTCACCGGTGAGCCGCAGGGCATGGTTGTAGACGGCGGTCGCGTACAACTCGTACAGCTCCCCGAACGCAGCCCGCTCCCCACCCCGAACCCGCCCCCGCAACAGGTCCCCACCGTCGCCCCCACCCACCTCTTCACTCTCTCCGTTGGACCTCACACACCTACCTCTCCGAACGGGGGAGACAGTTCCGGTGGCGTGGGTCACAGTCGTCTGACCTCGCCTGCACTGTCCACGCACCACGGCCACCGCTGGGTCGAAGAGCTCAGTGTTGCGTCAGGGTCATCCGGCCCGTCATGAGAGCTTCGCAGCCGGGCACCGAGGGCTCCTCTGGCGGTCTGGCAGCCCGTGCTCACGCGGTGGAACGTACCCGGTCTGCAAACTCTCCGGCACGTACGGCGTGGTGCCAGGCGGTGCCGCGAGCCTGACAGGCGGCGAGGACTTCGGCCGGTCCTAGGTGACGTACGCGCCGACGGTGGTGGCCTCGTCGTCGAAGGCGAAACGGGCGAGGATCTTCGAGTCGAAGAGCCAGAAGTCGAACGCGGCAGCCGCAGTTCGTGCGCCGGACCACGAGCCAGGGTGCGGATGCCCTCCCCAACGGCGACGTTGCCGGGTGCCCTCACAAGAAGGAACTCTTGCCCTTGGGTTAGAGGTTCGTCGACCGGGGCCCGCGCTCGAACCTCGTTGATCACGTTGCTCGCTGCCCTATTAGTCCCCTCAGCCGCCTTCCAGCGCTCCCCGCCGCAACGCCGCTATGAAGGAATCCCACGTGTGATGTCGGACAGCTACCACCGGCCCGTGCTGGCACTTGGAGTCGCGCACTAGGAAGCTGGCCTCGCCTCGCGCGCACTCCACGCACTCAGTTCCACTGCCTCCGCTGTGGGAGGACTTGAACCATTCGTGCGGGGAGGGCGAAGTCATCAGGACTCCTTGCTTATGCGGTCAATGATCTGTGCTGAAGACTCCAGGTCGAGCGCCTGCGCACTGAGGTACTCGAACGCCGACCTATAGCGCTCCAGTTCTTGCGGCTTCTCCATGAACAGCCCACCTCCGATCAGGTCCACGTAGACCACGTCCAACTCTCTGGACGGGCCTCGGAGGACGGCGAAGCTGCCTACGGCTGCCGCGTGAGCCCCCTTGGAGAACGGCAGTACCTGGACGGTCACGTGGGGGCGTTGGGATGCTGCAAGTAGGTGGTGGAGCTGCTCCCGCATGACGTCGTTGCCGCCCACCAGGCGTCGTACCGCTGCCTCATCAATCACGCACCAGAGATGAGGCGGCTCCTCTCGGTCGAGCAGTTCCTGCCGCTTCATGCGGATGTCGACCATGTGCTGGACCTCCTGCTCAGAGCACTGCACCTCGGAGGCCCGATGTACGGCTTCGGCGTAGGCGCGCGTTTGGAGAAGGCCAGGGATGTACATGCAGGCGTAGTGGTCCTCGCGGATGACCTCGTCCTCGAGTGTCAGCATGAGATTCATGGAATCCGGGATGGAGTCGGCCAGTGAGCGCCACCAACCCTGAATCTTGGCCCCCTTGGCGAGTTCGACCAAGGCCAGCCGTTCTTCATCAGACGCCTCGTACTCGCGGCACAGGGCATCGACCGCTGGCCATTTGACGGCACCCTCCTTGGTCTCGTAACGGCTCAGAGTCGCCTTGGAGATCCCCACGCGTGCGCCCGCCTCTTCCAGAGGGAGTCCCTTTGCCTCGCGCAGACGACGTAGGGCGGCACCGAGTTGGCGTCTGCGGGTGGTGGGTCCAATTGCCATGTCCAAGGCCCTTCGTGTGGATCGGATAGATCGTGCTCGTTGTCGGAGCGCCGGGACAAGACGGCGTGCGCGGGGGCGCGTTCCCCGGTCCGCACTCCTGCCCGTGCAAGATGAGAGTTCCATTTTGAGAGTTTCAATGCAACTCTCAGTATGTGGCCGATTGCATGGAGCAACAGGAGTTCCGTCGGAAGGGTCTCGTCATGGTGGACAACGACCAGCGCACACTCAGGAAGCCGTGGAACCTTGCCTTCGTAGCGAAACCGGAGGAGGCGACGGCGCTTCGGCGGCTGATGCGCCTCCACCTGGGGCTGTGGGGACTTCCTGAAGTGATCGAGGCCGCTCAACTTTGCGTGACCGAACTGCTTTCCAACGTCATCACGCACGTGGGCCCGGGGACGCCTACCACTCTCTCGGTCTCCATGAACGGTGGTCATGTTCGGATCGAGATCCAGGATCCGGACACACGAGCTCTCCCCACCCTGCTCCAGACGGGAGCTGAATCCGAAGGCGGTCGTGGAATGGCCCTCATCGACGCCATGGCCGTTCGCTGGGGTGTTGAACCCCGCGCCGATAGAAAAGTCACCTGGTGCGAGTTGGCCGCGGAACCGGGCCTGTCGCCCTCGCCGCACGACGATCCGCACATGAGGAGGGCCGAAGGGCTATTGGACGCCTACAGGGGAGAGGGGACACCGGACGTCATGCTCGTCGGCTCCCGCCGGTTGAGCTTGGCCCGAGCAGAGGAAGCAGCGATCGGCATCATCGCCGACCTCCTCCACTGGCTTCACACGCACGGCCGGGACGCGGACGACTTCCTCGACCGGGTGCAGACGCACTTCGAGGCAGAGATCGGAAGCTCTGCCTGAACTGCGAGCAGGTCAGCTCGTGATGGATGCGTAGGAGCTCACATCGGCAGGAAGCTCGTGCTGCAGATCCCACGTGATCGCCATGGGCTTGCTGCCGGTGTGGCCGGCGTAGGTGGCTGGCCCAAGAAGCATCCACGGCTCGGCCTTGCCGATGCTGTTGTTCTTGTAGCGGCGGAGGAAGAGCAGGACGTGACTGCCCCGCTCGGCGTGATGCCGGTACCGCAGGCCGGTCGCGGAGTCCGCCGGAGTGGTGCTCTGAGACTCCCAATGGAAGCGGGTCGGGCTGAGGGCGTAGTCCTTATAGCGGACCGTCGGAGAGAAGTCCCGTTCGCTCTTCTCCAGGGTGATCAGAAGGGCGTCGGTGTTGAATTCCTCCACCCACCGCACTCCTTGTCCAAAGGCCCGCGGCATCTGGCCGCCAAGTTTGGCGACCCCCAGCGCCGAGAGGATCTCGGAGCGGTTGTAGGAGCTGTGAATCTTCAGCGGGATGGAAGCCAGCGAACCCTCCAGCGGGAGGGGGAAATGATCAGCCTCTTCCAGGGCGTACGACAGGACCTGCTCCAGCTCGTCACGTAGCGACGACTGGCCCCGTAGCGACTCGAGCCCTTGGCGGTAGCTGGAGAAGCCGCCTGCGTTGTCCCACAGGTTGAAGAAGAGCATGCGGGCGTATGCCTGGTCCTGCTCGGACAACGAGTCGTAATCGGGGGCGTTATCGGCGACGAGACGCAGGTACGCGTGGATCCGGTCCGGGTCGTCGACGTGCAGGAAGGCGTGAACACGCCTGAGAAGCTCAGCTTCGCCCAGTGGCTCTTGCTCGCGGATGAACCCCGCCCTACGCAAGACCTTGGTCCAGGAGTTGTCGCTCTTGTAGAGCTCCTGGATATCGCGACGGCTCTCGCGAAGGTAGTCAGCCAGCCGCGGGGTGCTGTAGTCCCTCACTTCCTTGGCCAGCGTGGTGATGGTGGCCTTGAGCTGGGTACGAATGTTGTCGAGGACGAGGTCCTTGGACTTGCCCTCCAGGATGATCTGACAGCCCGACGGCAACTGTGGGAAGTCCTGCTTGATGTTGTCGACCAGACGGTTGCGCGAGAAGTTGGTCAGAGCCCGGAACTGCTCTTCGAAGCGGAACTCGGCGCGGTGCTGACCGATGAAGTCGAGGACCGTGAGGACCGGCTTGTTCGGCGTACGACGCAGTCCGCGTCCGAGCTGCTGGAGGAAGACTGTCGCGCTATTGGTGGGACGCAGAAGCAGAAGGGTGTCGACGTCGGGAATGTCCAGGCCCTCGTTGAACAGGTCGACGGAGAAGATCACCTGGATGCGACCTGCTTTGAGTTCGTCGAGTGTCCCTTGGCGCACCTCAGGTTTGGAGTCACTGTCGAGCGCCGCTGCCTGGAAACCCGCACGGCGGAAGCACTCCGCCATGAAGTGAGCATGGTCCTTGGTCACACAGAATCCCAGCGCACGCATCGCCGCAGGGGCCGAGGTCTTGTCCTCGACCTGCTTGATGACGATGCGGGCCCGAGCCTCGTCACCTGTGTAGAGGCGGCCGAGCTGATTCCGGTCATAGACGCCTGAACGCCAGTCGAGACGGGTCAGGTTCGTACCGTCTGGCAGCCCGAAGTAGTGGAAGGGGCAGAGCAGGTCGTTTTCCAATGCCTCCCAGAGCCGTAGCTCGGCGGCAATCCGTCCGTTGAAAAACTCATCCTGCACATTGCGCCCGTCCATCCGCTCCGGGGTTGCCGTGAGGCCCAGAAGCTCGGCCGGCCTGAAGTGCTCGATGACCCGCCGGTATGTCTCGGCCGTGGCGTGGTGGAACTCGTCGATGACGATGACGTCGAACCGCTCGGGGTCGAGTTCCTCCAGGCGCTGGAGGTTGAGGGACTGGACGCTGGCGAAGACGTGCGTCCAGTCGCGCGGCTCCTTGCCGCTGTGCAGAAGCTCGCCGAAGGAGGCGTTGTCGAGCACCTCTCGGTAGGTGCGCAGAGACTGTTGCAGGATTTCCTTGCGGTGGGCGACGAAGAGCAGGCGGGGAAGTTTTCCGCCGCGTGCGTCTCGCATATTGCGGTAGTCAAGTGCGGCCATGACGGTCTTGCCCGTCCCCGTCGCCGCGACGAGCAGATTCCGATTGCGGCCTCGGACGTCGCGCCCAACGCGAAGACGCTCCAACATGTCCTTCTGATGCGGGAGCGGATGCACTTCGAGACCGGAGAGACTGATTTTTATTTCCCCAGCGGGTCCGGTGCCGCCCGCCTGGGCGAGTGCCCGAGTTAGCCGTTCGCCATCGCGATCGGGGTCGTATGCCTCGAAGGCCGTGTCTGCCCAGTACGCATCGAATGTCGCCTCGAACTTGTCGAGGACCCTTGGGGTGGCGACGGAGGACAGACGTACGTTCCACTCCAAACCGTCGAGCAGCGCTGCCTTCGACAGATTGGAGCTGCCCACGTATGCCGTGTCGAAGCCCGTGTTGCGTCGGAACAGCCAAGCCTTCGCGTGCAAGCGCGTCGACCTGATCTCGTAGTTGACCTTCACCTCAGCGCCGAAGTCCCGCACCAGCCGGTCCAGTGCGCGGCGGTCGGTAGCGCCCATGTAGGTGGTCGTGATGACCCGGATGGGGACGCCACGTGCATGGGCCGCGCGGAGCGAGTCCTCAAGGACCCTTATCCCGTACCACTTCACGAACGCGCAGAGCAGGTCGATGTGGTCAGCGGTGGCGAGCTCTGCCCGCAGTTCTGCTCCCAGGCTGGGGTCGTCCGGTGCGTTGGTGATCAATGCGGTCTCAGACAGGGGAGTAAGGGGTCTGATGGCGTAGACACCAAGCGCCTCCTGCTCGGCCAGGGCAAGGAGTTGGCGAGGACCGTCCGCAATGGTGCTCATCACCTCGTCCGCGTCCGGATCTGGCACGCTGTTGACCAGGGACCGCATGATTTGGTTCGCCGCCGCGACCTGCCTTTCATGGGGGAGCTGACTCAACCGTCGCCCCACGGCTTCGCCGATGTAGCGCGCCAGTACATGCGGCGACGACTCAGAGCTGACCTCTGCGTGAATCGGCTTCCAACCGGCCCTGTTGAGCTGGTCGATCCGGGCCTGCATACCTACGGTGATGAGCTCCTCATACACACCCGCGACAGGTTGTGACAGATTCCCTGGCTGAACCACGCTTGGCCCCCCTTGATCGCTCGTTTGCCATGACCAGTTCTAACAGGGGCCACTGACGTCGGGAGGGCGAACGTTGGCGCGAGCGTGATGGAGAACCTAGCCGTCGTGCTGTGCGTGCTGTGACCGCACCCCACAGCTCCACCAACCTGAATCGGCGGAGCATCACGCGCCCGTCTTCGTGAAGCGGTCGAACAAGCAGACCGATCATGTCGCCGGTGTAGCGATCGGCATGGATCCGTTGAGAAAGTCGACGAGTTCATCGATGTTGTCTACGACATCATTCACCCACCTAACGGCTTGGTCGGCATAGACGGTCTCATTAGTCGATTGAGATGACGTGTGGGCCATTTTTCCGCGCTTTGCCCCAAGCGTATTTAAGGACCTGAACAACCGCACACAGTTATCTGAAAGCTGGTCCCCATTCAGTCCGAGGGGCTTGGCTAGAGCGGCTATGTTTGCAGCTTTTAGTCCATTGTTGATCTTCACCACCTTCGAACGGTAGAGGCTTATCGCCGTTTGGCAAATTTGCACCGTTGGATATTTCCCTGCGCCCTGCCCGATGAGGTCGGGAGAAAAGTGCAAGGAAAGTCGGACGAAACAGTGTGGCGTTGAATCATCGGTTATCTCGGCAGTCCGCGCGTCAACGTAGGAAATGAAAAGCTCCTCGATGAACTCCTCAATGTGCGCGTGCGCGAGGATCACGAACGATGTAATAAGAAGTTGCTGGCGTCGGGTGAGATCCTCTGGCGGGGCGACGGCGAGGGCGTCTGCGTCGAGAAGGGCATCCTTCAGTTCCTCTATGTCACTCTTCAGATCTGATACGAGATTCATGGCTCCCCGCTCAGTCATCCAGGCATGCGGGACGCCGGGGAGTAACTCCAAGGATTTCTTCGAGGGTCGCATTCCAAATATCGAATCGATTCCTGGTTGCGTCTATGCTCTTCGTTGTGCTGGTGATGGCAGCAACAAACCTGTCGTTCTCAACACAAAGCCGCTTGAAAGCCGTGTTAACTTCGCTGGCCCGACCCAGGGCGATGTCTCGTACGCGAGCGTCGGTGAATGCGTTGATCTGAACGTCGAAAACCGCGCGATTGAGACTTCGTTCCCATCGAACGCCAGACCACTTGTGACAAGCCCCTTCGTCCGAGAAGATCTGCCGTGCAACGTCGATCGCTCGCTCGAGGTCAGAGAGTTGCCCGATGATGTCGCGCTGAGCTGAGGACCAGAATTTGTTGAAGTGGACGCACGTTTTGTCCAGGAAATCCTTAAGGTTTCCGCGGTACTTAACCGGAGAATTCTGGAAACCGAAATAGCGGACCAGCATTTCGGCATCAATCATTCGACGGTCCGGCCCCTTGTTGCCAAGTAGGTGCTGTAGACCTGGACTAACGCCCGACTGTTCATCCACAAAGTTTACAAATTCTCCCGGAACCAGCGCTTGGCGGAGTTCCTGGGGTGACAGGGGTACGCTTCCCGTGTTCAAGCGCAGAAATAGCGTGTAAAGGAAGTCTTCCGACTCCCAGCCCTTGATCGATACAGTCCTGATCGTGTGGTTCTCGAATGCATCAAACAGATCAACGCGTTGGTTCTCGAGCTTTTTGATGTCGTATCCGCGCACGCTTTCCAGGATTGACGTGCCGGTAATTTTGAAGGGCTCGAAGTCGGCGTCCTTGTCCAGTCCTTCGCCGGCATAGAACTGACGCAGCGCCAGGAGTCGTTGCTTTCCATCGATTACGAAATAGTGTCCAGGGCGTTCGGGCTTTTCTGCGAGGACAATCTGTGGAATTGGGTAGGAGAGGATGGCGGACTCAATGAAACGACTCTTGGTGGGGTTGGTCCAAGCGGCGCGACGTTGGAATTTGGGGTTAAGGTCAATTCGCCCCTTCCGCATCTGCGTGACGATCGTTTCGATCGTCCAATCGGTGGCCGAGATGCTTGCCCGGGCGGCAGTAAGGCGGTCTATGACGTCTTCTTCGCTCTCCCCAGAATCGACATCGACAGGCAGCATTCCTTCAGGACTCTGGTCTGACATGAGGGTTCTCCACTGATATAGGGCTGACTTAATGGCATGACAGAGAGGTGAGGGTGGCGGTTCGCGTGGCAGAGCTGATGACTCGCTCGCAGGCCAAGGGGGACGGCCCCCCCCGGTGGATCCACCTTTGTTATCCGAATGGATCTCTCGTTCGTTGAGTGGCGATCCGTGACCTCCTCACACTCCGACCCCGTGGCACTCCCCGTAGCCCTGCCCCGACCCGCACCAGCACCCCGCCCCCCGCTCCGGCGGCCACCGTACGGCTCGGCCTCGGGCTGCCAGGGTCGTCGCGTACTGGGGGAGGAGGTCGGTGTCGGACGGGGACGTGCCCTCCGAGGCCGCGAAGGCCTCGTAGGAGGGGACCGTGCCGGTGACGATGCCGAGGTTGGGCGTGCCCGAGGCGGACAGTTCGCGCAGGGACGCCTCTATCGTCGCCAGGTGCTCCTCGTGCGAGGGGTACTCGTCCGACAGCGTCGGGTAGGCCCCGACCAGCTCCGCCAACTCCCCCGTCGGCCAGTGCAGGACCGCCACCGGGAACGGGCGGGACAGTTCCTCCCGGTAGGTGCCGAGTTCGGCGCGCAGGCGGGAGATCTCCGCCTGGAGTTCCGCCGGGTTGTCCGAGCCGAGGGACCAGACGCGTTTGGGGTCGTGGAGCTCGTCCAGGGAGACGGGGGAGGTGTGGAGGGTGTCGGCGAGGACGTCCCAGTCGTCGTGGGCGGCGCCCAGCATCCTGCGGACGCGGTGGCGGCCGAAGAGGAGGGAGTGGGAGGCGTGCGGGACCTCCGTGGTGTCCGCGAGGAGCAGGGTCACGCCCTCCGTGAACGTCTTCTGCGCCGCTTCCAGCTCGTCGTGGGACTCCAGGGACTCCGCGACGATCACCCAGGGGGCCGGATCGCGGGGGGCCGCGGCCCGGATGCCGTCGATGATGGCCCGGGCCTCCGCCTCGTGACCGTACTCCCACAGGTTCGAGGCCTTCAGGGCGCGGATCAGGTGGGGGTTCTCCAGGCCGTCCGAGGACGACAGCAGGCGGTCGTACAGGGTCGTCGCGGCGGGGCGGTCGCCGGCCAGTTCCCGGTGGGCCGCGGCCTGCAGCAGCAGGGCTTCCGCGTCCTCGGGATACAGGCCGGCGGTCCGCTCCAGGCGTGCTGCTTCGGCGGTGTGATCGACGTTCTCGGCAGGCGTGTCGGGGCGCATGGATGACACCGTAGCGCCGCCCGCTGACGAAAGAGAGATATCTGCAGGCCAGGGGGCGCGGATTGAGGATCAGCTCGTCGAGGGTCGAGGGTCGAGGGTCGAGGGTCGAGGGTCGAGGGTCGAGGGTCGAGGGTCCAGGGTCCAGGGTCCAGGGTCGAGGGTCGAGGGTCCAGGGGCCGGGAGTCCAGGGGCCGGGTGTCCGGGGTGCGGGTGTCCGGGGTGCGGGTGTCCAGGGACTGGACGGCGTCGTCGATCTCCAGGTCGATCAGGCGCTGCGCCTCGACCGTCTGGTTGTCGAAGACGCCGGTGAGTTCGAGGCTCACGATCCCGTGGACCCGCGTCCAGATCAGGGTGGCGGCGCGGGCCACGTCCGGCGCGGTCTCCGGCCGTTCCTGTGCGCGGGCCCACCGCCGCAGCCGGCCCTCCAGCGCGCGGTCGCCGCTGGCGCCGCTGTCGACCGGCTCGGGCCCCTGGTCCCGGATCGCCGCCAGCAGGTCGACGAGCAGCGCCATCGCCTCGTCCAGCGGAGTCCGCGTGGTGACCTCGCCGGGCAGGTCGCCGGACACACGGCCGGGGTCGCCTGCGAACCGCCGAGCCCCACCACGGGGCCGTAGACCGGCACGCGAGCTTCTACGACGTCTGGGCAGGGGCCGGCAAGCCCGGCTCGGTCAAGGGCGAGGCGTTCGGGCCCGGATGCGCTCCGACCTCACCCAGGTCTTCGAGTTGCTGCGCGAGGGGTGGCTCACCGCGCAGATCGCCGCCCGTTTCCCGCTGGCGGAGGTCGCCGAGGCGATGGAACGGGCGGAGTCCTCCGGCCGCACCGCCGTCGGCAAGATCATCCGCGTCCCCTGACCGGCCGGGACCGTCCCTCTCGCGGACCCCCAGGCCGACGCCGGGCCTCCGCAGCCGCCTAGATCGTCACCCCGTCCACCTGGAGGGTCTGCACCGCGCCCGCCGCGAACGGGACGCTGATCGTCTTTCCGCTCAGGTGCGTGTCCGAGTGGGACGTGTAGAGGTCGCCCGAGCCGCTCGTCACCGTGTTCCAGCGGGGGACCAGGCCCGACGATCCGCCCGTCACCGTCGTGAAGCGGGAGAGGTCGAAGGTCAGCGTCTGGGCCGAGGAGGAGGTGTTCGCGGCCACGATGACCAGGCGCTTCGCGGTCCTGTCGAGCGCCGCCGCCGCATAGCTCACGCCCGTGTCCAGGATCGTCATGCCGGGACGGATGTGACGGCTGAACTGGGCCATCACGTAGTACTTCGTGCTGACCGCGCCGGCCGCCAGGGTGTCCGGGTCGTACGCGATCATCGCCCAGCCCGACGACGGGTCCATGACCTGCCAGTAGACCCACGCCGTCGGGTGGAGCCAGCGGAAGTCGTAGAGCAGGTTG
This sequence comes from Streptomyces sp. NPDC058291, assembly GCF_042880855.1. Lineage (NCBI taxonomy): Bacteria > Bacillati > Actinomycetota > Actinomycetes > Kitasatosporales > Streptomycetaceae > Streptomyces > Streptomyces sp. NPDC058291. Next base: position 57,560 of record NZ_JBHVYK010000020.1, on the reverse strand, counting down.
CTCGCCAGGGTGAGACCCGTGCCGTCCTTGTCGCCGGTCTCGGAGTTCCACAGCGCCTTGCCGGCCGTCGTCACCACGTCCGTGTACAGCAGGTCGCGGCGGCCGCCCGAGCCCTGGTAGCCGTGGACGTTGACCCGGTCGACGTACCCCTTCGTCGTCGACGAGAAGGAGTTCCAGGTGGTGCGGGCGAGGTCGTAGCTCGTCTCGTCCGAGGCCGAGATCCTCGTCGCCGTCAGGCCGCGCTTGTCCAACTCGCTGCGCAGGTAGGGAAGTACGGCGGCCTGGACGGTCGCGTCCATGTGGCAGCCCTCCTGCGTCCCGGTCGCCGTCCACCAGGACGACGACGGCTCGTTGAAGGCGTCGACCGTCGCGAAGTTCACGCCCCAGTTCGCCTTCGCGTACGACGCGACCGCCGCCAGGTGGGAGGCGTGCTGCCGGTAGTTCCAGGACTGCAGGTTGTTGCCGCCGCCCGAGGCGCCGGACGGGTTGTGGTTCACGCACATCCACCACATGGGGGAGTTGGCGAACAGCTCCGTCGTCGCGCCGCGCGCCACCGCCTTCTGCAGCATCGCGCGCTGGGTCGCGTCCGCCGTCCAGTCCCAGGCGGAGGACGTCGGGTCCTCGTTGTTCCAGTCCTGCCAGTAGCCCTCGATCTGTTTGAAGGCGGGGATGTTGGGCGAGACCGCCATCGAGGCGCCGCTCACCGTGTTCCAGCTGCACGCGCCCAGGTTGTAGCGGGCGATGTTGAGACCGAGTCCGGGGAGGGTCCTGCCGTTGTAGGACACCGACTTGGTCGTGAAGAAGATGTCGGCGAAGTCGTCCCGGGCGCCGAAGACGTTCGCCCACCAGGCCAGGGAGGTGCCCCAGCCCTCCCAGGTTCCGTACGTCGTGGAGGGGTTGACGGCGACGGTGGCGTCGGCCCGGGCGGTGCCCGTCGCGAGGGCGCTTCCGAGGAGCGCGCCGCCGGTGGCCGTCAGGAGTGTCCTGCGTCGGATCATGACTTCTCCGCTTCATGACAGCGATCGGCAGCCGGTCGTCCCCACCGGTGCCGTCAGTGCGTCAGTGCGTCACGAAGCATCGGGTGTGCTCCGTGGTGTTGTCGAGAGTTCTGACAGCCCTTTCTCGAACCTGTGGAGGAAGCCGGGGGGCGGGTTCGAGCGTGCGAACGGTCTGGAGACCTCGTCCCGCGCCGCCTATCGTGCCCGCGTGCGGATCCCTCTCGTGCAGCACAGCACCCGGCGGCGGCAGGCCCGGTACCGGCGGGTGCTCTGGAGCGGCGCCGAAGTCCTAGTCACCGCAGGGGTGTTGGTGCTGCTCCTCGTCGCGCACCAGTTGTGGTGGACCAACCGGGAGGCCAAGGAGGGCGCGGAGCGGCGGGTGGAGGCGCTGGAGCGGGAGTGGGGAGACGCCGACGCGAACGACGCCGCCTCCGGCCCGGGGACGGGAACGGCTGCGGGAGGGGGAGGGGGAGGGGGAGCGGGAACGGGAACGGACGCCGGGTCGGGCTCCGGGGCCGACGGCGGTCCCGGGCGGTCGGGCGACGGCGGCGCGAGGGCCACCGCGTCCGACGGCGCGCCCCGCTCCTCGCAGGCCTACGCCGTGCTCCGCATCCCGCGCCTCGGCCTGCGGGTCCCCGTCGCCGAGGGCACGAGCAAGCGGGACGTCCTCGACAAGGGGTACGTCGGCCACTACACCGGCACCCAACAGCCGGGCCAGGAGGGCAACTTCGCGGTCGCCGGGCACCGCAACACGCACGGCGAGCCCTTCCGGCGCCTGAACCGTCTCAGGCAGGGCGACACGGTGGAGGTGGCGACCCGGAACGCGACCTACACCTACGTCGTCGACGAGATCCTGCCGCAGACCTCACCCCGCGACGCGGGCGTCATCCGGCCCGTGCCCCGTTCCCTCACCCGGCCCGCCTACGGCTACGACGCCCCCGGCCGCTACCTCACCCTCACCACCTGCACGCCCGAGTACACCTCCCGCTACCGCCTGGTCGTCTGGGGCAACCTGGTCGCGACCGCTCCCCGCGGATAGGGCGCGGTCCGCGCCCACCTCGTGCGGGCCCGTCTCGCCCGTCGTCCTACGCGCCGTCCTCCAAGGCGTCTCGGACGGCGGTCAGGACGGCCTCGGCGTCGGCCCCCAGCGCGCGGGCGGAGGCCGTGAAATCGCGTGCCAGGGTGGCGAGTTGGACTGGGTCGGGGTGGGCCGGCTCGGACGGCGGCGCCGCCACCCGGGTGCCCGCGCCGCGACGTGTGCGGATGAGCTCGGCGGCCTCCAGCTCCCGGTAGGCGCGGGCGACGGTGCCCGGCGCCAGACCCAGGTCGGCGGCGAGCTGGCGCACGGTCGGCAGCCGTTCGCCCTCGGTCAGCCGGCCGGTGACGATCAGGGCGGCGAGCTGGGCGCGGATCTGATCGAACGGCGGCACCTGGCTGGTGGTGTCGACGCGGACGGCGGGTTCACTCATCGCCGACGGCCCGGGGCACGACGATGGTGAACAGGCACCATCCCAGACTGAACAGGGTCAGCAGGCTCAGCGGGTAGATCACCAGCGCGGTGACGTTGCCCAGCATGCCGGCGCACGTCGTGCGGGACAGCACTCTGCCGATCATTGCGAGGGCGATCAGCAACTGGCTGGAGACCAGCAGTCCCCAGGCCGCGGTGATCGCCCAGGAGCGGTCGTGGCGCTGCTGGTTGTCGCCGGGGCGGTGGGCGATGCGGCGCAGCGCCCAGACGCAGGCGGCGGTGCCGACGACGAGGGAGGCCAGCAGCGGAGCGGCGTAGTGGACGCCGGGCCAGGGGCCCAGCGGTCTGGTCACGCTCCGGCAGGTGACGGTGATGGCCCGGCCCGTGCGGCCGGCGGCGTCGGGGGAGGCGGCGAACGTTCCGACCGTCAGGAGGACGAGGAGGCACGCGGTCTGGAAGAGCAGCAGCGGGGCCATCCGGGGCGGCACGTGGTCGCGGACCCGGCGGGGGGCGAGGGCCGCGGTGCGGACGGCTTCCTGCGGCGCGGGGGTCAGGGAGTCGCCGAGGAGGACGCCGCCGACCGCGCACAGTCCGAACGCGGTGATCGCGCTGACGAAGCGCATGGCCAGATCGTCGCTGTCCATGGCCGCCAACGGTTGGGCGACCACCGCGCCCAGCGTCAGCCCGGCCCAGCGGGCGCAGAGGTCGGCGCGAGCCAGCAGACGTTCTGGCGAGACGGTGTCGAGCATGTCGGCCCCCGGCGAGACTTGTATCAAGTGGTGAGTACAAGAGGTGGGTACAAGATGCCGTGGACGAGATCTTGTGTCAAACCCCTGATACAAGCTGTCCGCAGGCAAGCTGTCCGCAGCCACGCGAGTGAGGTATAAACCGGGTAAGGAACTGCACCGCCGGGCGGTCTGACAGTCCGACTGTTCGACGGTCCGAGCCCGACGGCCCCGCGAGCGAGGGCGGGCCGACGGACGGTCGACGAGAGGGGAGGGGAGAGGGAAAGTGTTCCGTAAACGGTTCGCCGCGCGTTCCGCGCCGCCGCTCCTTCTCCTGCTCGTCATGGACGTCCTCCTCCTGGACTCCGGCAGCCTGTCGGCCGTCTCGGCCGCCGTCGCGCTCGCGGCCACCGCGGCGGCCGGTTCCGCCCTCGCCGTCTGCGCGCTGGTGGCCGCGCGCAGCGCGCCCGCCGTCCCGCCCACCCGGGTGCGGACGGCCATCAGGGACCGGGCCCGCCGGACGGCCTTCCTGCCGCAACGCGATCCCGACGCCTCCGGCCGGCCTCGCCCCAGGGCTCCCGGTCACGCCCTCCCGACGACCGTCGCGTAGGGCGCGCCGCTTCACTCCGTGACCCCGCGCGGGTCGTCATGCCGAGTCCCCTGAACCACCGGCACGACGAGACCCCCGGAGGGCTCCTCACCCATGTCCGTCCTCATGTCCGCACCCCTGTCCGTCCTCGCCGGCCTGGTCGAGCAACTCGCCGACCTGCTCCAGCCGCTGTGCGGCGCCGGCTCCGCGGCCGCCGCGATCGTCCTGTTCACCGCACTGGTACGACTCCTCGTCCACCCCTTGTCCCGCGCGGCCGCGCGCGGACAGAAGGCCCGCACGGCGTTGCAGCCCAAGATCGCGGGACTGCGCGAGAAGCACGCCAGGAACCCCGAGAAGCTGCAGCGCGCGGTGCTGGACCTGCACGCCGAGGCGAAGGTGTCGCCGCTCTCCGGCTGCCTGCCCAGCCTGCTGCAACTCCCCGCGTTCTTCGTGCTCTACCGCCTCTTCACCGGCTCCTCGGCCGGCGGCGCGGGCCACGAGCTGTTGGACCACCACCTGTTCAGCGCGCCCCTGGGCGGCCGGTGGGCGGACGCGCTCGCCGGGGGCGGTCCGGTCGGCGGGGCAGGGCTGGTCTACCTCGCGCTCTTCGCCGTCGTCACGGCCGTCGCGTCCTTCAACTACCGGCGCGCCAGGCGGAGGCCGCTGCCCGCGACCGGCGGCCAGGACCTGCCCGGGGCCGGCGTCCTGACCAAGGTCATGCCGTTCATGTCCTTCTTCACGCTGGTCACCGTGGCCGTCGTACCGCTGGCCGCCGCGCTGTACGTCATCACCAGCACGACCTGGAGCGCGGTCGAGCGGGTCGTCCTTGCTCGGTGACGGTCGAGGCCGGCCGAGTCAGGCCGGGTCCGGTCGGGTCCGGCCGGGTCCGATCGAGTCCAGTACGTGAACCGGGTATTGCGGAGTGGACGCCCAGTCTGGAGGATCGACCAGTCATCCGATGGCTGCACCCGTCGGCGGACGACCCGCGATCGAGGGAGATCATCACCATGAAGTTGCTGCGAGTCGGTACGGCCGGAACGGAGCGTCCCGCGCTGCTCGACTCCGAGGGGGTCCTGCGGGACCTCTCCGGGGTCGTCCCGGACGTCGACGGGTCGCTGCTCGCCGACGACGCGGCGCTCGGCCGGGTCCGGGCCGCCGCCGAGTCCGGGGAACTGCCGGCGCTGGACGCGACCGGGCTGCGGATCGGACCGCCGCTGGCGCGGATCGGCAAGATCGTGTGCATCGGGCTGAACTACCACGACCACGCGCGGGAGACGGGGGCCGAGCCGCCCGCCGAACCCGTGATCTTCTTCAAGGCGGCGGACACGGTCGTGGGGCCCTACGACACCGTCCTGGTGCCGCGCCGGTCCGCGAAGACCGACTGGGAGGTCGAGCTGGCGGTCGTCATCGGACGCACCGCCCGCTATCTGGAGTCGGCACGGGACGGACTCGCGCACGTCGCGGGGTACGCCGTCGCGCACGACGTGTCCGAGCGGGAGTTCCAGATCGAGCGGGGCGGAACCTGGGACAAGGGCAAGAACTGCGAGACGTTCAATCCGCTGGGACCCTGGCTGGTGACGGCCGACGAGGTCGCCGACCCGCAGGACCTGTCCCTGAGGCTCTGGGTGAACGGGGAGCTGAAGCAGGACGGGACCACGGCCGAGCAGATCTTCCCCGTAGGGGAGGTCGTCCGCTACGTCAGCCAGTTCATGACGCTGTACCCGGGTGACGTCATCAACACGGGGACGCCCGCGGGGGTGGCCCTGGGCGCACCGGAGCCGAAGCCGTTCCTGCGGGCCGGAGACGTGGTGGAGCTCGAGATCGAGGGGCTGGGCAGGCAGCGCCAGGAGTTCAAGGACGCGTAGCGCTCCGCTGGGGGCGCGGGACTGACGTCGTCGGTGGGGAGCGCGGGGGCGCGGGGTCTGCCGTCGGCCGTCGGCCGCGGGCCGGTCTCGGGCCGGCCGCGGCTGGTCGCGCAGTTCCCCGCGTCCCTCGGGGCAGGGCGCTCCTGGCTCCCCCGACGCGCGGGCCACGGCGGGCCTACAACTGCTCCTCCAGGAACTGTTCCAGGACCTCGACCACGAACCTGTGGTCCTCCAGGTGGGGCAGCCCCGACACGGTCACCGCGCCGATCACGCCCACGCCCTCCACGTTGATCGGGAAGGAGCCGCCGTGGGCCGCGTACTCGTCCGGGTCGAGGCGGGACGACTCCTCGAACGTCGTGCCCTTGGCCCGGCAGCGGGAGCCGACCAGGTAGGAGGAGGCGCCGAAGCGCTCGACCACCCGGCGCTTGCGGGCGATCCAGGCGTCGTTGTCGGGGGCCGAGCCGGGCAGGGCCGCGTGGAAGAGCTGCTGGCCCGCGCGGTGGATGTCGACGGCGACCGGCGCCTGGCGCTCGCGGGCCAGCTCCACCAGGAGCGAGCCGAGCGCCCACGCGTCGTCGTGGGTGAACCGGCGGAAGACCAGTCGCCGTTCCTGGGCCTGGAGCTCCTCCAGGCTGGGGGTGATCTCCGGGGTGAACTTCGGGGTGATCTCGTGGGTGCCCATTACAGCGTCACCGCCACCTTGTCTCGTGCCGAACGGCGGGCCGCCTCCAGGACGTCGAGGGCGGCGGCCGCCTCGACGGCCGTCACCGGGTTCGGACCGTCGTCGATCAGTGCTCTGGCCACCGCAGCGTAGTAGGCCGGGTAGTCGCCGGGGAGGGTCTGTTCGGGGCGGCCCCCGCCGGTCAGCGGGGACTCGCCGGCGCCCAGCCGGCCCCACAGCTCCTCGGGCTCCGTGCCCCAGTCCGCCGACGTGCCTGGTCGCTCGCCCTCCCTCAGCGCCGCCTCCTGCGGGTCGAGGCCGTACTTCACATAGCCCGCCTTCGAGCCCAGCACCCGGAACCGGGGCCCGAGCTGGGCGGTCGTCGCCGAGACGTACAGGTGGGAGCGGACGCCGTTCGCGTGGGTCAGCGCGATGAAGGTGTCGTCGTCGGTCTCCGCGCCGGGCCTGCGGACGTCCGCCTCCGCGTACACGGAGACCGCCGGGCCGAAGAGGACCAGCGCCTGGTCGACGACATGACTGCCGAGGTCGTAGAGAAGACCTCCGATCTCTGCCGGGTCGCCGGACTCGCGCCAGCCGCCCTTCGGCAGCGGCCGCCACCGCTCGAACCGTGACTCGAACCGCCACACCTCGCCCAGCTCGCCCTCGGCCAGCAGCTTGCGCAGGGTCAGGAAGTCGTTGTCCCACCGGCGGTTCTGGAAGACGGAGAGGAGCAGCCCGCGCTCCTCGGCGAGGGCGGCCAGCTCGCGGGCCTCGGCCGCCGTGCCCGCGACCGGCTTGTCGACGACGACCGGCAGGCCGGCCCGCAGGGCGGTGGAGGCGAGCCGGACGTGCGTCCTGTTCGGCGACGCGATCACGAGCAGGTCCAGCTCGTCGGCGCGGGCGAGGAGGTCGTCGGCGGTCGCGGCGACGCGCACGTCCGGGAACTCGGCGCGGGCCTGCTCCTGCCGCTCCGGGTTCGAGGTGGCCACCGAGTCGAGAACGAGGCCCTCGGTGGCGCTGATCAGCGGGGCGTGGAAGACGGAACCGGCGAGGCCGTAGCCGATCAGGCCCACGCGGAGAGGAGTACCTGTCATGGCTCCCACTTTCGCAACGCTGTTGCCAAAGTGCAAGCAGGGGGGAGAATGGGACTGTGAACAGGACGGACGGAGGCGTCAACCTACTGGCTCTGCGCAGCCACAACACCGCGCTCGTGCTCGACCTCCTGCGCACGGCGGGACCGGACGGCATCAGCCGCCTGGAACTGGCCGAGCGCACCGGGCTCACCCCGCAGGCGGTCAGCAAGATCACGGCACGGCTGCGGCAGGAGGGACTGGCGGCGGAGGCGGGACACCGCGCGTCCACCGGCGGCAAGCCGCGCACCGTGCTGCGGTTGGTGCCGGAGGCCGGCCACGCGGTCGGGGTCCACCTCGACCGCGACGAGCTGCGGGTGGTGCTGGCCGACCTCGACGGGCGGACGGTGCGGGAGCGCTGCGTACCGCTGTCGCTGGGCGCGGGGGCGGAAGCGGTGCTGGGGGCGGTGGTGCGGGAGGTGACGAAGATCCTCGGCGGCTTCCCGGCCCGCACGCCTCCCGCCCCCGGCGATCCCGCGGCGGGCGCGCCTCCCGCCCCCGGCGGCTTCCCGGCCCGCACCCCTCCCGCCCCCGGCGATCCCGCGGCAGGTGCCCCTGCCGCCCTCGGCGGCTTCCCGGCCCGCACCCCTCCCGCCCTCGGCGATCCCGCGGCGGGCGCGCCTGCCGCCCTCGGCGGCTTCCCGGCGGGTGCCCCTGCCGCCCTCGGGGACGGCCCGGCCGGCACCGGTGACCTCCTCGCCCCCGAGGGCGTCCCGCCCGGCGTCTCCCTCGTCCCCGGCCCGGCACCCGCGACGCCGACCCTGCTCGGCGTCGGTGTGGCCCTCCCCGGCCCCCTCGACCATGCCCGCGGAGTGCTGCACCGGGTCACCGGCTTCCCCGAGTGGGACGGGTTCCCGTTGCGGGACGCGCTGGCGGAGCGGCTCGGGACGCCGGTGGTCGTCGACAAGGACACCAACGCGGCCGCGCTCGGTCTCGCCGTCGGCGGCGAGCACGGCTCCTTCGCCTGTCTCCACCTGGGCACCGGACTCGGCGCCGGCCTGGTCATCGGCGGGACCCTGCACCGCGGGGCGCGCACCGGCGCGGGCGAGTTCGGGCACCAGGTCATCCAGCTGGACGGTCCGCCCTGCTCGTGCGGCAACCGGGGCTGCGTCGAGGCGCTGTGCCTGGCGGCACTCGGCCGGGGCGAGGTAGGCGAGGCGGCACGCGTCCTCGGCGAGGGCGCGGCGAACCTGGCCGGACTGCTCGACATCGACGCCGTACTGCTGGGCGGCCGCGCGATCGCCGCCGACCCGGCGCCCTTCCTCCACGGCGTGACGGCCGTCCTGCGCGCCCGGGCCCGCCGGGAGGGCTCCCCGGAGGACGCCGTCCGGGTGGGTCTCGCCCCCCACGGCGCACGGGCCGTCGCCCACGGCGCGGCCCAACTGCTCCTGGCCCCCGTCTTCGGCCGGGCCACCGGATGACAGAAGGCGCGGCGCCGGCAGTCCGGAGAGGGGACGAGGGGACGAGGGGACGGTCCGGCAGTCCGAAGGGGGGACGTGGGACGGTCCGGCAGTCCGGAGGGGGGACGTGGGATACGCCGACGGCGAGCCACGGGGAGCGGCCCGCCTGCCCCTGCTGTCCCCAGGGCCCCGCTGTCCCCCAGGGCCCTGCTGTCCCCCAGGGCCCTGCTGTCCCCGGGGCCCTGCTGTCCCCCGGGCCCTGCTGTCCCCCGGGGGCCTGCTGTCCCCCGGGCCCCGGTGTCCCCCCGGGCCCTGCCCCGCCAAGCCCGGGACTCGCCCGACCGAGGTCACGCACCGTCACGCCCGAGACCCGCCCGACCGAGGTCACGCACCGTCACGCCCCGGGACTCGCCCGAACGAGGGGAATCGCACGGTCGTGCGGTGTGCCGTCGGGGGAAGGCGCGGTCGGCCGGGCAGGCTCACGTGTTCATGCGACTGTGCCCGCCTGTCTCCCTCTGCCTCGCCGCGGCCGCCGCCCTTCTCCCCGCGCCCGCCCACGCGGAAGCCGGCCCGAGCTGTGCCGGCCCCGACGCAGGCGACTTCCCCCTCACCACCCGCATCCACGGCGGCCCCGACACCTACCGGGCCGGCGGCGGCTACGCCGTCTGGTATCTGGACCTCACCAACACCACCCGACGCACCTGCGACGCCATCCACCCGGTGGTCGTCCTGGTCGACGCCGAGCGCACCCTGAAAGCGTCCCAGCCGCGGCTGGAGTTCTACGCCGACGGCCGACCGCACCCGGTCCGCTTCGAGCCCACGGACGACGACGAACTCGTCGGCGCGTTCACCGGCGGGAGCCGCGACGCGGCCGACGGCTTCTCGGGGTTCAGCGTGGGCCCCGGCCGGACGCTCACCGTCAAGCTGCGGTTCGCTCTCGCCCCGGACACGGCGGCCGACGCCGTCACCGCCAACGCGGCGGTGGTCCAGCGGCACGGCGACGACGGCGACTGGGTCGGACAGTCGAACGACTACCGCTTCACCGTCGAGGCCGATCCCGACCCGGCCACCGTCGAAGCCAGCGCCGAAGCCAGCGCCGGTCCCCCGGGCCAAGCCACGCCCGAAGCGACGGCCCACCCCATGGCCAGCCCCACGGCCGACCCCCCCGGCGGCTCCGCGAGCGCCCCCGCGAGCGACGCCACGACGGCCGCCACCCCCGGCCCCGACGCCTCCGCCGCCGACACCGGAGACCTCTCCCTCGCCGACGAGGCCGAGGAACTCGCCCGTACCGGCCTCACCTCGCCCGCGGTGCTCGTGGCGGCCGCCGCCTGCCTCCTCACCGCCGGCGCGGCCCTGCTGCTGGCCCGCCGACGCCGTTGAACCGCGGCCGCGTCCCCGCGCGCGTCCCAGCCGGTGGACGGTCCGGAACCGGCCATTCCCTCAAGATCGGGCCTGTGACTAGGCTGGGGCGCACGCAGCGACCGCGTACACACGCAGCAACCGCGTACTCGCGTACGGCAGGGAGACTCAGCACATGGCAGACCGCAGGCCCATCGAGTCGTGGCTCACCGACATGGACGGTGTGCTCATTCACGAGGGCGTACCGATTCCCGGCGCCGACGCCTTCCTGAAGCGGCTGCGCGAGTCCGGAAAGCCGTTCCTGGTCCTCACCAACAACTCGATCTACACGCCGCGCGACCTGCACGCCCGTCTGCGGCGCATGGGCCTGGACGTGCCGATCGAGAACATCTGGACCTCCGCGCTGGCCACCGCCCAGTTCCTGGACGACCAGCGGCCCGAGGGCACGGCGTACGTCATCGGCGAGGCGGGACTGACCACCGCGCTGCACGACATCGGCTACATCCTCACCGACCACGAGCCCGACTACGTCGTCCTCGGCGAGACCCGGACCTACTCGTTCGAAGCCATGACCAAGGCCGTCCGGCTCATCAACGACGGCGCCCGTTTCATCTGCACCAACCCCGACGAGACCGGCCCCTCCGCCGAGGGCGCGCTGCCGGCCACCGGGGCGGTCGCCGCGCTGATCACCAAGGCGACCGGCAAGAGCCCGTACTTCGCGGGCAAGCCCAACCCGCTGATGATGCGCACCGGGCTGAACACCATCGGCGCCCACTCCGAGACCAGCGCGATGATCGGCGACCGGATGGACACCGACGTGCTGGCGGGCATGGAGGCCGGGATGCGGACCTTCCTGGTCCTCACCGGTCTGACCCGGCCGGAGCAGGTCGAAAACTTCCCGTACCGCCCGTCGAAGGTCGTCGACTCGATCGCGGACCTCGTCGACCGGATCTGAAACCCGCGGCGGCGCGGCTCCCACTCGTACGGAGCAGTCGTACGCCGCCGGAGGATGCGCCCGGGGCCCTGGCGGGGGAGTCTCCAGAGAGCTGGAGGTTCACGATGGGTGTCTTGAAGATCACTGTCTGCGCGGGCGTCGCCGTCGTCGCCGCGGCGCTCGTCCCCACGGCGTACGCCTCGGGCGACGGCGGCCGGGACGACGGCGGCCGGAACGGAGGGGGCAGCGTGTCCGTCACGCCGTCCAGGCCGTCGCCGGGCTCCGAGGTCACCCTGAAGGTCACCGGCTGCGGCGGCAGGACGGCCACCGCGGTGTCGGCCGCCTTCGTCGCGGACGCGCGGCTCGTCGTCGCGGGCGACGGGGACGGCGCGCTCGTCGGCGACACCCGGGTCCGCTCCACGCTCACGGCGGGCTCCTACGACGTGCGGATCGCCTGCGCCGACCTCCAGGTGAAGGGCCGGATCGAGGTCCGGCAACCGGCCTCCGCCCCCTCGAACGGTTCGTCCGCTCCCGCCGCTCCCTCCGCCCTCACCGCCCCGCCCACTCCCGCCCCGGCCGCCGACCTCGCCGATCCTGACGCAGCCGACGCAGCCGACGCACCCGACGCGTTCGACTCCTCATCTGCCCCACCCGCCTCGCCGACGGTCTCGGACGCCCCACTCGCCTCTCCCGTCGCGCCGGTGCGCGCGGGGGGGCGGCGGCGCCGCTCCGCTGGCCTCCGTCGAGGGGGCGCGGGCGGACGGCCACGGTCCCGGCACGGTGCAGGCGGTCGTCGGTCTGGTGCTCGCGGGCGTCACGGCGGCCGTCGTCGTGTTCCGCGGACTGCGCCGGCGACCCGAGGCGGACTGACCGGTGCCCGACCGTGAAGGCCCCATGTCCGGCCGCGGACGCCTTTCGGGCCGTCTCCTCACCGGTCTGACCTGGGCAGTGCTGCTGGCCGGCCTCTGGCTGTGGGGGTGCGGAACGACCGAGGTGCGGGGCACGGCCGTCCCGGCCGCCGGTGACCTGGCCGCGATCGGCGGCCCGCCGGAGGCCGGGCTCCCGGCAGGGACCCGCCTCCCGCCGGCCGCGAGGCCGTTGGGGCAGGCGCTGCCGCGGCGCGTCGACATCCCGGAACTCGGCGTGCGGGCCCCGGTCGTCGCGCGCGGTCTGGACGCCGAGGGGGCGATCGACCCGCCGCCCTTCGACCAGGCGGGCGTCGTCGGCTGGTACTCGGGCGGCACGGAACCCGGCGCCACGGGCCCGGCCCTGCTGGTGGGGCACGTCGACACCGAGACCCGGCCGGCCGTCTTCCACCGGCTCGGCACGCTCCAGGGCGGCGAGACGGTACGGGTGGTCCGCGACGACGGGCAGGTCGCCGAGTTCACCGTGGACGGCGTCCAGGTCGTCCCGCGCGACCGCTTCGACGCCCGCCGCGCCTACGGCCCCCGCCGGCCGGGCCGCGCCGAGCTGCGCCTGATCACGTGCGGCGGATCCTTCGACCCGGCCGCCCGCCGCTACTCCGCCAACGTGATCGTGTCGGCGTATCTGACGGGCGTCGCCGGTTGACGTGAGGTCACCTGGTCCGGCCGGCGGCCCGCCCCCCCCGAGACCGCCGACCGGACCGGTCCTCGACCGCGCGCGCTCGGGTTGCGGGAGTGACCCGGCGTCCGGCGCGGGAGGCTGCGAAGCCACGGAGAGTCAAGGGGTGGCCGCGGCTCTGCTGTAGAGGTACCCCGCAAACGGGTCACACGAACGAAGGCCCCTCGCTTTCGCGAGGGGCCTTCGATGTCTGTGCGCCGCCAGGGACTCGAACCCCGGACCCGCTGATTAAGAGTCAGCTGCTCTAACCAACTGAGCTAGCGGCGCCTGCTGACGGGACAACTCTACAGGACCTGTGAGGGTGCCAAGGACCACCCGCGGCCGGCCTTCCGGGCGGCGGACGGCGTCATGGGGCCGGGTGGGTTCCGTGTACATCATTCGGACCGTCAGCATGCGAGTCGGCAGGACAGTTGAGAAACTGCGAGCGTGCACAGTCCCGGACATTTCCAGCCGCAGTGTGAGGGGAATCGCATGGAAGCTCCGGTATTCGAGGAATTCGATCCCGGGAGCGACTGCGACTGCCCCGCATGCGTAGCGCGGCGGCGGGTGAGCCACCTTTCCTCACGCGCCCCGTTCGGCGGTCGCCGGTCCGCCCACCGCGCCCTGGTCGTCGCCACCGCGACGGCCGCCGCGCTCGGCGCCGCTCAGGCGACGCCCGCCGTCGCCGCCCCGCAGCCACCGGGACGGCCGGGCGTTCCCGCAGGTGACGAGCCTGCGACCCCGCAGGGAGGCAAGGCGCCGCTGCACGGACCGGCCGGGCGGCCGACGCGTCCCGGGGGACTGGCGGGACCGGTCACCCTTCCCCCGACCACCCGGACGGACATCGTCAACCGGGCCGGGCAATGGGTCGCGGCGCAGGTGCCGTACAGCGTGAGCGCCTACTGGTACGACGGTTACCGACAGGACTGCTCGGGATTCGTCTCCATGGCCTGGAACCTGCCGGGGAACGAGTGGACGGGCAGCCTCGGCCAGTACGGGACGAGGATTTCCAAGGAAGAACTGCAGCCCGGCGACATTCTTCTCTTCCATAACCCGTCCGACCCCGAGCAGGGCTCGCACGTCGTGCTTTTCGGCGGCTGGACGGACTACACGCACAGCTACTACGTCGCCTACGAGCAGACCCGCCCGACCACCCGCCGGCAGGCGACCCCGTACGCCTACTGGAGCCATTCCGACCAGTACGTCCCCTATCGCTACAAGGGCCTCGTCGCACCCGCGTCCGGCGGCGGCGAAGGCGACGCGGTCGGCGGCGGTGACGAGGCGGTCGGCGGCGGTGACGACGGGAGGAACAAGCCCGCCGGCTCAGGCGGCGGGACCGGCGCGGGGACCGGTGCGGCCGGGGCGCCCGCCGTGCCCCCGGCGCCGGGCCTCCCCGCGTATCCGGGCCGGGCCGTGTTCCGGCCGGGGGTGCGGAGCGCGTACGTCACCCAGCTGGGGAGGCGGCTGGTGAAGAGGGGATTCGGCACGTTCTACACGACGGGCCCGGGACCGCGCTGGGGCGAGGCGGACCGGCGAGGGGTCGAGGCCTTCCAGCGCGCCCAGGGCTGGCGCGGCGGCGCGGCGGACGGCCACCCGGGTCCGGAGACCTGGCGGCGACTCTTCTCGTAGACCCGCTCACCGTCATGGCGTATCTGGCGCGGAGGCTGGAGGCACGCATGCACACGACCACTTCACCGACACCCGAGCCCGAGGGGCCCACCAGGGCCACCCGGCTCATCCAGAACGAGGTGACCACCGAGATCCCGGTGCACCTGCTGTTCCGCGACGAGCCGGAGCCACGGCCGGTGCCGCTCGGGCCCGCCGTGGTGGGCAGCCGGGCGGGCACCGGGGAGCAGCCGCGGCTGCGCCGCCCCGCGCCGGTCAACCCCCGCCCGGCGGCGCGGGTCGACCCCGACCTGGTGGAGCGGCCGGCCCGGGTGCTGCCCGGCGCGCTGGGCGTGTTCGCCGGTTTCTGCGGGGCGGCCGGCTGTGTGGCCGCCTCGTGGTGGGCCGGGGTGCTGCCGCGGCTCGCGGTGCGGGCGCTGCGGCTGCCGGAGTTCGCGGGCGCCGGGCTCGGCCCGGAGCAGTGGGCCGCCTACGCGGGAGCGGGCGCGCTGGGGCTGTTCGGCTTCGGCGGACTGGCGCGGGGGCGGACCGGCCGGGCCTGGGTGCTCGGTCTGTTCGGCCGCTACCGGGGGACCGTGCGCCGCACCGGCCTGCTGTGGGTGAACCCGCTGCTGTTGCGCCGCCGGGTGGACGTGCGGCTGCGGCACTGGCGCAGTGAGCCGATGCCGGCCGCCGACGGCAGCGGGGTCGCGCTGCGGGTGGTGGCGCTGGTGGTGTGGCGGGTGCGGGACACCGCGCGGGCCACGCTCGGCGTCGAGGACCACGAGACGTACCTGCGCCAGTGCGTCGAGGCGGCGCTGGTCCGGATCCCGGTGGAGACGCCCGGCGCGGGGCGGGGGTCGGTGGAGGCGGCGGGGGAGGCGCTGAGCAGGCTGGTGGCGCGGGAGGCCGGTGCGATCGGTCTGGAGGTGTTCTCGGTGCAGCCGCTCAGGATCGAGTACGCCCCCGAGGTCGCGGCCGCGATGCACCGCCGTCGGATCGCCGCGCTCGACGCGCAGCACCGGGCGACCGTGCTGACCTCGGTGGTGGACTCGGTGGAGGACACGGTCACCCGGCTGACCATGCGGGGGCTCGTGGAGCTCGACGACTACGAGCGCAAGGCGCTGGTGAAGGACCTCACCGTGGCGTTCTGCGCCGGGCGGGAGCAGTCTCCCTGACGGCCCGTCGAACAGAATCCGCGATGGGGATGGACATGTTCAATGAACGCCCATAATCTCGAACTTGGTCTAGACCTGCACGGCTCGGCTCACTGAACTCCCCACGTTCTCCAGGAGCGGCAGCATGCGCAAAAAGACCAAGTGGTACGCCGCCGCGCTCGGGCTCACCACGGCGGGAGCCTTCGTGCTCACCGCCGGGGGCGCGAGCGGCCACGGCTACACCGACCTCCCCGTCAGCCGGCAGAAGCTCTGCCAGAACGGCTCCGTCGCCGACTGCGGCGACATCCAGTGGGAGCCGCAGAGCGTCGAGGGCCCGAAGGGCTTCCCGGCCTCCGGTCCCGCGGACGGCCGGATCTGTTCCGGCGACAACACCCGCTTCGCCCAGCTCGACAGTGCGAAGACCCCCTCGGGCGGGGCGTGGCCGACGACCAAGGTGAGCGGCGGGCAGAGCTACACCTTCCGCTGGCAGTTCACCGCGATGCACGCCACGACCGACTTCAAGTACTACGTCACCAGGCAGGGCTGGAACCAGAACCACAACCTGGCCCGCTCCGACCTCAACCTCACGCCGTTCCTGACCGTGCCCTACGGCGGTCAGCGGCCCCCGTCGACCCTCTCGCACAGCGGCACGCTGCCGTCCGGGCTCAGCGGACGTCACGTGATCGTCGCGGTGTGGACCGTCGCCGACACGGCCAACGCGTTCTACGCCTGCTCGGACGTCACCTTCTGAGCGGCCGTCTTTCCTGAGCATCGCTTGAGCTCCCCCGGGCCCGCGCGCGGGTACGTTCCCTGCACGCGGGCCCGACCAGGCCCGCGTGAGGACATCGGGGGAGCTCATGGAAACGTTCTTCTACGCCGTGCCGGCCGTCATGGCGGCCGGCCTGCTGCTCGTCATGGTCCGGCTGCTGGGCCGGTCCCGGCGGATCGCCCGGGCCTGGAACGGCGGCCTCACCGCGGAGGCGCGCTGTCTGCGGTCGTACACGACCGCCAGTGGTGGCGGCGACACGACGATCAGCACCACTCTGCACCATGTCTTCGAGTTCACCACCCGTGACGGCCGGGTCGTCCGTTTCGAGGAGGAGAACGGCCCGGGCACGATCCTCGAGGGCGACATCGTCACGGTCCACTACGCGGCCGGCCACCCCGAGGAGGCCACCGCCAAGGCCCCCGCTCGCGGCAGGCTCTACGCCGAGTCGGGATGTCTGCTGGGCTTCCTGGGGGCGGTCCTCGCCTTCTGCGTCTTCTTCATGGTCACGGCGCACTGGATGTTCGACGAGACGGGTGACCTGATGCCGATGCCGTAGCCCTCCACATCTGACGGCGCGTCAACTACCGTACGCTGCCATGGAGTCGACCAAGGCGACCGGTACCGTCGCCGAACTCGTGGCGGCCCGGTGGGGCGACCACCGGCCGGGGCTGTGGTGCGAGGACGCCGTCCTCACGCACCACGAGGCCGCCGCCGGCGCCGCCGCCCGGGCGGCCCTGCTGCGCGATCTGCTGCCGCCGGGCGGCCCGCCGCACCTGGGGGTGCTGCTGGACAACACCCCGGAGTACCCCCTGTGGCTGTCGGCCGCGGCCCTGGCCGGGGCGGCCGTCGCCGGAGTCAACTCCACCCGGCGCGGCCCCGAGCTGGCCCGGGACATCCTGCACACCGAGTGCCGGCTGCTGATCACCGAGCGGGCCCACCTGCCCCTGCTCACCGGGCTCGACCTGCCCGGAGTCAGGCTGCTGATCACCGGCACGCCGGAGTACGACGCCCTGCTCGCCCCGTACGCGGACGCCCGCCCGGACCCCTCCCGGGCCACCCCGGCCGACCGGCTCCTGCTGTACTTCACCTCCGGCTCGACCGGCGCGCCCAAGGCCGCGATCTGCACCCAGGGCCGGCTGGCCGCCGCCGGGCGCTCCCTGGCCCGGCAGTTCTCCGTGGGCCCGGACGACGTCCACTACGTCTGCATGCCCATGTTCCACGGCAACGCGGTGATCGCCGACTGGGCGCCCGCGCTGACGGCCGGGGCCGGGGCGGCCCTGCGCCGGCGCTTCTCCGCGTCCGGCTTCCTGGCGGACGTCCGACGCCACCGGGCGACGTACTTCACCTATGTCGGCCGGGCGATCCAGTACATCCTGGCCACCGAGCCGGGCCCGGACGACCGCGACCACGTGCTGCGGCTGGGCTTCGGCACGGAAGCGGGCGCGGTGGACGCGCAGGCCTTCGAGCGCCGGTTCGGCGTGCGGCTGGTGGAGGGCTACGGCTCCTCGGAGGGCGGGGCGGCCGTGCAGTGGTCCCCCGGGACCCCGGCGGGGGCGGTGGGCCGGGCGGGCGCCGGTCTCGTCGTCCTCGATCCCGAGACGCGCGCGCAGTGCCCGCCGGCCGTGTTCGACGCGGCGGGACGGCTGCTGAACGGCGACGAGGCGATCGGGGAGCTGGTCAACCGGGGGCCGAACCCGTTCGAGGGCTACTGGCGCAACCCCGCGGCGGAGGCGGAGCGGCGCCGCGAGGACGGCGCGTACTGGACCGGCGACCTCTTCTACCGCGACCGCGACGGTTTCCTCTACTTCGCCGGCCGCACCGACGACCGGCTGCGCGTCGACGGCGAGAACCTGGCCGCCGCGATGATCGAGAACATCCTCGCCCGCTACGAGGGGGCGGCCGCCGTCGCCGTCTACGCGGCGCCGGATCCGGTGACCGGGGACCAGGTGATGGCGACGCTGGCCGGGACCTTCGATCCGGTCGCTTTCGGTGCGTTCCTGCTCGCCCAGCCCGACCTGGGTACGAAGATGGCGCCCCGGTTCGTGCGGGTGACCGAGCGGATGCCCGTCACCGCCACCAACAAGATCCACCGGGCGCTGCTGCGGCGCGAGGGGCCGAACTGCGCCGACCCGGTCTGGTGGCGACCGCCCGGGGAGACCGGCTACCGGAGGCTGACGGCACCGGAGGCGGCGGAAGCGGGGCAAGTGGGGCGATCGGTGCGAACGGGAGGAACTCAGGAGCAGAATTAGGATGCGGCCCGAGCGGAGCGAACCGGGCGAGCGGACCGAGCGGACCGGGCGGGACAAGGCGAAGGGCCCCTCGTGTCCACGAGAGGCCCTTCATCTGTGCGCCGCCAGGGACTCGAACCCCGGACCCGCTGATTAAGAGTCAGCTGCTCTAACCAACTGAGCTAGCGGCGCATGACTCCCGCCCTCCGCCTTCGGCGGCTGGCGACGGAGAAAATACTACCTGGTCCGCGGGGGTGCTCCCGACCACCCGGCGCATTCCCCGGGGCGGCACTCAGATGGCGAGCGACAGCAGTACCGGCGCCGCGTTCCGGTTCAGGGTCTCGGCGGCCTCGCGGAGCCGATGGGCGTGGGCGACGGGCAGGGAGAGCGCCAGACAGCCGGCCGTGGCGCCGGCGGTGATCGGGACGGCCGCGCAGACCGTGCCGACGGCGTACTCCTGGAGGTCGAGCACCGGGACCGTGGGCGGCTGCGCCTCCAGGCGGGACAGCAGCAGCTTGTCGCTGGTGATGGTGCGCGAGGTGAGCCGGGCCATCCTGTGCCGGGAGAGGTGGTCGCGGCGGCCGTTGTGGTCGAGCTGGCCGAGAAGGCTCTTGCCCAGCGCGGTGGCGTGCGCCGAGGAGCGGAAGTCCACCCACTCGTTGACGGACGGCGTGGCCGGGCCGTCGGCGTACTGGGTGATCGTGACCTCTCCGTCGACGTACCGGCTGATGTAGACGGCCGCGCCCACGCAGTCGCGCAGCCGGTCGAGGGTGTGCTGCAGTTTGTCGTGCAGGGCCTGCTCCCGGTGGTGCGCGGAGCCCAGCCGGGCGAGGGCGTCGCCGGTGACGTACGCCCCGTCGGCGAGCTGCTCCACATAGCCCTCGCGGCGCAGCATGCGCAGGAGCGTGGTCAGCCGCTCCGTGCCGAGGCCGCTCTCGCGGGCGAGTTCGTCGTCGGTGACACCGGTGGAGTGCCGCGCCACCGTCTCCAGGACGCGCAACGCCTCCTGGGCCGAGTGGTACGGGGCGGTCGGCTCGTGCTTCAGCGCCACGGTTCCCCCTGCGCCGGCTGTGTAGGCAGCGCTTGCTGTAGTGGGCCGTAATCCGGTCAGTGAACCGCTTCCACCATAACGGCCAACGGCCCTGCGGGGAGGGGGTCGAGAGGATTGCGCCCCTCCCAGCAGGGCGATTGTTCCGTCGGCATATGCCAAGCGCGGGCCCGGCCGCCGACCCCCCGGCCCCCGGCCCCGGCCCGGCCCCCGGCCCCGGCCTGGCCCCCGGCCCCTGTCCACTGGCCCCGGCCACCGGCCCCTGGCCCCGGCCCCTGGCACCGGCCACCGGCCCTGGCCCCGGCTACCGGTGCCTGGCCAACGGCCCCGGCCTGGCCGACGGCCCCAGCTCCTGGCCAACGGCCCCGGCCCCCGGCTCTCGCTCCCAGGCCCCGCCCCGGTCCCGCGCCGCCCCGCGCTCACAGCACGGCGCTGAGGAACTCCCGGGTGCGTCGCTGCTCCGGGTCGCTGAAGATCTTCTCCGGCGGGCCCGACTCGATGACGCGGCCCGAGTCGAACATCAGGACCTGGTCCGAGATGTCCCGGGCGAAGCTCATCTCGTGGGTCACGCAGAGCATCGTGATGTCGGTGGTGCGGGCGATGTCCCGCAGCACGTCCAGGACGCCGGCCACCAGCTCCGGGTCCAGCGCGGAGGTCACCTCGTCGAGCAGCAGGACCTGGGGCCGCATCGCCAGGGCGCGGGCGATGGCGACCCGCTGCTGCTGGCCGCCGGACAACTGGGTGGGGTACTTGTCGACGTGCTCGCTCAGACCCACCAGTTCGAGCAGCTCGCGGGCGCGCTGCTCGGCCTCGTCCCTGGACAGGCCGAGGACGGTGACCGGGGCCTCGGTGATGTTGCGCAGCACCTTCATGTTGGGGAAGAGGTTGAACTGCTGGAAGACCATCCCGATGTTCTTGCGGACCTCGCGGACGTGCTTCTCGCCGGCCCGGACCAGCTTGCCGCCCCGCTCCTCGTGGGTCAGGTAGTCGCCGCCCACCCGGATCGTGCCCTCGTCCGGCGTGGCCAGGGTCATCAGCAGCCGCAGGATCGTCGTCTTGCCGGAGCCGGACGGGCCGATGAGGGTGACGTGCTTGCCGGAGTCGACGGAGAAGTCGAGCCGGTCGAGGACGGTGTTGTCGCCGAAGCGCTTGGTGACCTGGTCGAACCGGATCAGCTCGGTGCCGTCCACCGGCGGGTTGGCGAGGGTGTCGGTGGTCTGTGCGGGGTCGGTGTCAGCGGACAAGGCGTCGCTCCAGGACTCGGATCAGAAGGGAGGCGGGGTAGGCGATGACGATGAACGCCACGCCCACCACGGTGAGCGCCTCCGTGGTGAAGGTCTCGTTGCTGAAGGTCTGGGCCTCGCCGAGCATGTCGAACGCGCCGATGGTCGCGATCATCGGGGAGTCCTTGAGCATGGCGATGACGTAGTTGCCCAGCGGCGGGACGACGCGGCGGATCGCCTGCGGCAGGATCACCACCCGCCAGGTGCGGCCCCTGGACAGGCTCAGCGCCGTGGCCGCCTCCCACTGGCCGGCCGGGACGCCGTCGATGCCCGCCCGGTAGACCTCGGCGGTGTACGTGGAGTAGTGCAGCCCGAGACCGACGATGCCGGTGGTGAGCGGTGACATCGAGGGGCCGAAGTTGGGCACCACGTAGAAGAGGAAGAACAGCTGCACCAGCAGGGGGGTGTTGCGGATGAACTCGGTCACGGCGACGACCGGCCAGCGCACCCAGGCGCGTGCGGACCGCTGTGCCAGCGCCCAGACCAGCCCCAGCGCGAAGGCGATCAGGCTGCCGACGGCCAGCGCCTGCAGGGTGACGAGCACGCCGTCCCAGAACCGCGGCATGAAATCGTCGACGACGTTCCAGTCCCAGTTCATCGCCCACCTCCCGCGGACGGCGAACCGGCCGCCGGGCTCCCGCCGCGGGCGCCGGGCTTCACGCCGACGCCGCCGGACTTCTCCGGCCGCTCCCCGATCCCGGCCTTCGCCCTGCGCTCCAGCATTCGCATGCCGCGGGTGATGACGAAGGCGAGGACGAAGTAGAGGACCAGCAGCAGCGTGTAGATCGGGGTGGTCTCGTTGGTGCCCAGCCGGAGCAGATTGCCGGCGAACGTCATGTCGGCCACCGTGATGACCGAGACCAGGGCGGTGCCCTTCAGCAGCTCGATCAGCAGGTTGTTGAACGGCGGCAACATCTCGGGCCAGGCCTGGGGCAGCTCCACCAGGCGCAGCCGCTGCCACCGGGTGAGGTTGAGCGCGACGCCCGCCTCCTTCTGGGCCGTCGGGACGGCCGCCAGCGAACCGCGGACGATCTCGGAGCCGTAGGCGCCGTAGGTCAGGCCCAGTGCGCTGACGCCGGCCCACAGGGGCTCCAGCTGCCAGCCGAAGAGGGGCAGCGCGAAGAACATCCAGAACATCAGCACCAACGCCGACATGCCGCGGAAGACCTCGAAGTAGGCGCCGGCCACGAAGCGCACGATCCAGAGCCGCGAGCCGCGGGCGAGCCCGATGCCGAAGGAGACGGCCGCGCCGAGGGCGGCGGCGCAGACGGTCACCTGAACGGTGATCCAGACACCCGGCAGGAACCAGGTGGTGAAGAACTCGGAACTCATCATCAGCCGCACAGCTCCTTCGCCGTGAGGTCCGTCATGTCGGCCTTGGTGAAGCCGAACGGACCGACGATCCGCAGGAGTTCCCGGTAGTCGTCCTGCTTGAGCTTCAGCAGTTCCTTGTTGAAGGCGTCACGGAGGTTCTTCTCGGACTGCCGGAAGGCGAATCCGCCGGCGCCGTAGGCGGGCTTGCCGTCGACCACGGGCTGGAACGGCTCGGTCGCCGACACGCGTGCGGAATCCGCCACCGCCGACCTGACCGTGATCCGGGTGCCGGCGAAGGCGTCCACCCGGCCCTGGGCCACCGCGTCGAGGCCTGCCACCTGGTCCGGCAGGACCAGGACGTCGCCGACGCCCGCCGCCTTGGCGTAGTCGATCTGGGCGTAGGCCTTGCCGGTGGCGAGTCTCAGCCCCTTCTTCCGGACGTCGTCGTACGTCCTGATGCCGTGCGGATTGCCCTTCCTGACGATGAAGGCGTCCAGCATCAGGTAGTCCGGGTCGGCGAACAGCACCTGCTCGCACCGGACGGGGTTGATGTACATCCCGGCGGACACCACGTCGAACTGCCGGGCCTTCAGACCGGGTATCAGGGCGCCGAAGTCCACCGGCACCGGTGTGACGTCGTCGACGCCGAGTCGCTTGAAGACGACCTCCGCGATCGCGGGCGCCTCCCCGGTGGCCTGTCCGTCGTCTCCCACGTATCCGAAGGGTGGCTCGCTGGCGATGCCGATCTTCACGGATCCCTGATCGCGCAGGGTGTCCAGGAGGCTTCCTCCCAGCACCTTTCCGCCGTCCGGGACGCGGCTGCAGCCGGCCGCCCCGAGACTTCCCGCGATGCCCAGCGACACCGCTCCCGCAAAGAGCGAACGGCGACTCAGCCTCCCGGGGGGTCTCTCGTCGGTTCCTGATCGGTGTGCTTGTGGTCGAGCCATGGGCGCGCGGCTACCCGACTTCATACGAGTCATGCCGGTCACTTCGGGCCCCGATCGTCGCACCGGCTCCTTGGGTGCGGGTGGGACGGGGGCGGTGGGCGGCCGGCGTGGAGCGGTGCCGCTGGTCAAACGCGGATCATCGCCATGGCAAAGGCGTCCGACGAACGCGCGCCGGTCGCCCGTGTGACCGTCGGGGAGATCCCTCCCCAGGCCGGGACGTCCAGGAGGCGCGGCGACGACAAGGAGTCACGGAGCGTGACTCCTCTCGTGTTCCCCTTCGGTGAATTGACCCATGGGAACAGCCCTCGAATGAACCATCCGGAAGGTCTTTCCCACCCCTAGATTCATGGGTGTGCCGGCCGGGCGGGTCAGCCGCCGACCATCCACCGATCTCCAGGGAGTCCCCATGAGCAGCACCAGCCCCCTCCTCGTCCGCGCCGACCAGGCCGAGACCCTGCAGGACGGCGCCCTCAGCCTGATCACCCTGCTCGCCGACGCGGGCGCCACCGGCGGGGCCGTCACCGCCAACAAGGCCACCTTCGCCAAGGGGTCCCCCGGCGCCCCCGCGCACTTCCACACCCGGGCGACGGAGGTCTTCCTCGTCCTGGACGGCACGATGCGCTTCCTGGTCGGCGACGAGGTGCGCACCCTGAACCGGGGCGACTTCCTCACCGTCCCGCCGACCGTCCCGCACGCGTTCGCGCCGGCCGCCGACAGCACGGCCGAGCTGCTGGTCCTCTTCACCCCCGGCCTGCACCGCTTCGACTACTACCGGCTGCTGGAGCGGGTCTACCGCGGCGAGGCGGACGTCGAGGCGATCCGCGCGAGCTCCGAGCAGTACGACAACCACTACTTCGCGAGCCCGGTCTGGCAGGAGGAACTGCGTCGGACGGCCCCGGACCACGCCTGAGCACCCTCCCGGGGCATCCCCCCCCGGGCATGCGGGCCGTCAGTGTCCGGGCACGTACCCGCGTTGCTTGTCGACCACGTTCCTCAGCGGCCGGCCCGCCGCCCACCGTTCGAACAACTCCACGAACTGCGCCCCGAGTTCGTCGCGCCAACCGATCGTGTCGCCGCTCATGTGGGGCGAGATCAGCAGCCCCGGGACCTGCCACAGCGGGCTGCCGGGGGCGAGGGGCTCGGCGTCGACGACGTCCAGCGCGGCGCCCGCGATCCAGCGCCGCTCCAGCGCCCGCACCAGCGCGTCCTCGACGACCAGCTGCCCGCGGCCGACGTTCACGAACCGGGCCGAGGGCTGCATCACGCCGAACCGCCGGGTGTCGAACATGCCGCGGGTCTGCTCGGTGAGCGGGGCGGCCGCGATCACCCAGTCGGCGCGGGCGAGGAGCCGGTCCAGATCCTGCGGGCCGTGGATGCCGGTGCGCGGGACCCGGCCGACGACGGCGGCGGTCATCCCGAGCGCCTTCAGCGTGCGGGCGACGGCCCGGCCGACCGGCCCGGACCCGACGACCACGGCCCGGCCCCCGGCGACCCGCCGGCTCTCCCGGTGCAGCCACTCGCCGCGCCGCTGGAGCTCCCAGGTGCGCGGCAGGTCCTTGGCCATGGCCAGGACCAGCGCGGCGACGTACTCGGCGATCGGCTCGTCGAAGATCCCGCGCGCGTTCGTCACCACGGTGTCCGACGCGGTGAGTTCCGGGCACATCAGATGGTCCACGCCCGCGCTCGCGGTGTGCACCCAGCGCGGCCGGGGGCCCTCGCCCGGCCAGGCGGCCCGCACCGCGTGCGAGGTGAAGTCCCACACCAGCAGCACGTCCGCGGCCGGGAGCCGTTCGGCGAGCGAGGCCTCGTCGGTGTGCAGCACCCGGGCCCGACCGGTGAGCCGCCCGAGCCGGGGGAGGGGTTCGGCGTCCAGGACGAGAAGCGTGGGAAGGGCCGCGGGGACGACGGTCATCCGGTGCTTCCTCTGTTCGGGACCCAAGTTCCTGACGTGCGCGGATCGACCACGTTCGCACCCGGGCCCGGCGTCGTCAACACAGCGGGCCCATCCGCCGGTTGCCGTCAGGCTCCGCGCACAGCGGTCGTCTCGGCCAACCAGGTGACCGGAGGGGCGGCGTTGCGCCGATTGGGTACACGGGCGGTGGGACCGTATCGAGCGCTGCCGGAAGTCGCGGCGCGCGTGCGGCCCACCGAACCGCCGGACACCCGCGGCCCGGAGGAACTCTCCTGGCCGCGGGAAGCCCCGGCACCGCCGGAAGCAGAGCAGCAGCAGGAAGGCTGGACATGACCGCACTCGGTTTTCTCTACCCGGGCCACTCGGCCGAGGACGACTACCCGCGCATCGAGCAGCTCCTGGGCAGCGACATCCGGGTGGACCTGGTCCACACGGACCTCGGGGAGGACGCGCACCGGGTCGACGTGCTCCGGCAGATGGGCGCGCCCGAGGGGCTCGCCAAGGGCGTCGAGCAGCTCCGGCTCGCCGGCGCCGAGGCGGTCGTCTGGGCCTGCACGAGCGGCGGCTTCGTCCATGGCTGGGACGGCGCCCAGGAGCAGGTGCGCACTCTGGCCACCACCGCCGGGATGCCGGCCTCCTCCACGTCCTTCGCCTTCGTGCACGCGGCCCGTGAGGTCGGCGCGGGCCGGGTCGCCGTCGCCGCGACCTACCCGGACGACGTGGCCGCGCTGTTCGCCGACTTCCTGCGGACGGGCGGGGTGGAGGTGACCGGCGTCCGCAGCGCCGGGACCGTCACCGCGGCCGAGGTCGCGGCCTGGGGCGAGGCGGAGGTGCTCGCCCTCGCGCGCGCGGCCGACTCGGCCGACGCGCAGGCGGTCGTGCTGCCCGACACCGCCCTGCACACGGCCGCCTGTCTGCCGGCGCTGGAGGAGGAGCTCGGCAAGCCGGTGCTGACCGCGAACCAGGTCACGGTCTGGGAGGCGCTGCGCCTGACGGACCGCCGCGTGCACGCGGCGGGGCTCGGCGCGCTGTTCGTCCGGGAGCCGACCGTGCAGGTCTGACCCCGGACGGCCGGGAATAAGCGGGGACAGCCTCCTGTTACGCATCGAGAACGGACACCCGGTCGACGACAGGAGGACCCCGTGGCGGCGGACGAGACGGCGGCGGACGAGACGGCGACCGAGGCGTCGGCTGCCCGTGGCGCGGCGGCCGAAGGGGCCGGGACCCGGGCTTCGGGCGCGGGCGTGGCGGCCGCGGACGAGATCCGGGGCGCGGCGCGGGGGAGTGCCCCGGCCCCGCTGTCCGTACTGGACCTGGTCACCGTCGGCTCCGGCCGGACCGCCACCGACGCCCTGCGCACCAGCGTCGAGCTCGCGCGGTTCACCGAGTCGCGCGGCTTCCACCGCTACTGGGTCGCCGAGCACCACTCGATGCCGGGCGTGGCCTCCTCCTCGCCCGCGGTGATCCTCGCCCACCTCGCCGCGCACACCGAGCGCATCCGGCTCGGTTCGGGCGGCGTGATGCTGCCCAACCACGCGCCCCTCGTCATCGCCGAGCAGTTCGGCACCCTGGAGGCGCTGGCCCCGCACCGCATCGACCTCGGACTCGGCCGCGCCCCGGGCACCGACGGCGCGACGGCCGCCGCCCTGCGCCGGTCCGCCACCCTGAACGAGGGCGCGGACGACTTCCCCGAGCAGCTCGCCGAGCTGACCCGCTTCCTGGACGACGACTTCCCCGACGGCCACCGCTACCGCCGGATCCACGCCATCCCCGGCCCGGTCCAGGGCTCCTCGCCGGGCGGCGTGCAGTCGGCGCACCGGCCGCCGATCTGGCTGCTCGGCTCGTCCGGCTTCAGCGCCCGGCTGGCCGGACTGCTCGGACTGCCCTTCGCCTTCGCGCACCACTTCTCCGCGCAGAACACCGTCCCGGCCCTGGACCTGTACCGGGAGTCCTTCCGGCCGTCCGAAGTGCTCGCCGAGCCCTACGCGCTGATCGGCGTCTCCGTGCTCGCGGCCGACGACGAGCGCGAGGCCCGCCGCCAGGTCCTGGCCACCGGCGTCAACATGGTCAGGCTGCGCACCGGCCGGCCCGGTCTCTTCCCCTCTCCCGAGGAGGCGGAGGCCCACCGACTCAGCGACCTGGAGCGCGAGTTCGTCGACTCGTGGACCGCGAACATCATCCACGGCAGCGCCGACGATGTCCGCACCGGCCTCGACGACCTCCACAAGCGCACCGGCGCCGACGAGTTGATGCTCACCAGCCACGCCCACCGCGGTGAGCTGCGGCTGCGCTCCTACGAACTGGTCGCCGACGCCTACGGGTTGCCGACGGCGTAGGGCTTCGTTCCCGACTCGGTCCCCAACAGCTCGGAGATGCGGTCCGGCGACACCGGGCGGGAGTACAGCCAGCCCTGCCCGGTGTCGCAGCCGATGCTGCGCAGCCGGGTCGCCTGGGCGGACGTCTCCACGCACTCGGCGGTCACGGTCAGCCCCAGCCGGTGGGCGAGGTCGATCATCGCCTCGACGACGACCTGGTCGGCCGGGTTCGGCGGGGCGGCCCCCTCCTTGTCGCTCTCGTACTGGAAGCCGCGCACGAAGGACCCGTCCAGTTTCAGCACCGACACCGGCAGCCGGCTCAGATAGGCGAGGTTGGAGTAGCCGGTGCCGAAGTCGTCGATGGCGATGCCCACGCCCATCTCGCTCAGCGCCTGCAGCGCCTGCAACGGCCGTCCGGCCGAGCCCATCACGGCCGACTCGGTCAGTTCCAGCTGCAGCAGACGCGCAGGCAGTCCGGTCTCGGCGAGGATCTTCGCCACGTCCGCCACCAGGTCGGAGTCCCACACCTGACGGACCGCCACGTTGACGCTGACGAACAGCGGCGGCTCGTCGGGGTTGTCCAGCTGCCACTGCCGGGCCTGCCGGCACGCGGTGGCCAGAACCCATCGCCCGAGCGGGACGATCGAGCCGTCCTCCTCGGCCAGCGCGACGAACCGATTCGGCGACAGCAGCCCGAACCGGGGGTGGTCCCAGCGCACCAACGCCTCCACCCCGCGCAGCCTGCCGTCCGACATGCCGACCAGCGGCTGGTAGTCGAGGCGGAACTCGCCGCGCTCGATGGCGGGACGCAGCGTGGACGCCAGGGCCTGCCGGGTCATCAGATGGGCGTTGCGCTCGGGGTCGAACAGCGTCCAGCGGCCCTTGCCGTCCACCTTCGCCCAGTACAGGGTCGTGTCGGCGGCCTGCATGAGCCCGGTCGCGGTGGTGCCGGCCGCGTGCCGCTCCACGACCCCGATGGAGGCGGAGACGTTCAGGCGGTGTCCGGCCAGGTCGAAGGGGGCCTGGAGGGCCTTGAGCACGCACTCGGCCAGGTCGGCGAGCTGATCGGTGCCGGTGGAGTCCTCGACCAGCAGGGCGAACTCGTCGCCGCCGAGGCGGGCCACCAGCGGCACGCTCGGCCGGGTCTGCCCGGCCTCGGCGGCGCACTCGGTGAGCCGCTGTGCGACGGCGGTCAGCAGCCGGTCGCCGACGCGGTGGCCGAGGGTGTCGTTGACGGCCTTGAACCCGTCCAGGTCCAGGTAGCACAGGCCGATCCGGCCGGTCCCGCTTCGCTCGTACGCCTCCGCCTCCAGCGCGGCCGACACCCGCTCGAAGAAGAGGGTGCGGTTGGGCAGCCGGGTCACCGGGTCGTGCATCTGCAGGTGGCGCAGCCTGGCCTGCAGGTCGCGGTGGGCGCTGACGTCGGTGACGGACAGCAGCACTCCGGGCTCGTCCGCGTCGAGCGGGGAGACCGTCACCTGCGTCCACAGCGAGCGGCCGTCGGGCTGCTTCAGCCGCCGGGTGCAGCGCAGTCTGGCCCGTCGGCCGCTCAGCACTTCGCGGTAGGCGTGCCAGGTCCGGGGGTCGGAGGCCAGGTCCAGCAGATCGGAGGCGACCCGCCCGACCAGGCCCGCGCTGCCGCCGCCGAGCAGGGCGCCGAGCGCGTCGTTGGCGTCGACGACGCGACCCTCGCTGTCGACGACGGCCATGGCGAGGGGCGCCGTGGCGAAGACGGAACGGTAGGCCGGCGGCCGGTGGCCCGGCGACCCGCTGTCCGTACTGTCGATGTCACTCTCTGTGACGGCCGACCGGTCGAGGTCTGCCGCGGGCGTCGGCCCTTCGGACGTTCCGCTCACCGCTCGCTCCCGCAGTGCACTCGATCTCTGTCCGTGCAGGAAAGTCTGCCGATCATAGAGGCTGCCCCGGACTCGCGCAGCCACTGCCCAGTGTCCCGGAACAACCCACCCTTCCGACAGATCGTTTCTGCCCGCACCTGGCCCCGTTCTGAGGGTGGACGACCACTTGTGACGTTCCGTGAGAATTCCGGGGGTGTCGAGGTGATGCCCGCTTTCCGGCGCCTCACTCGTCTGGGGCAGACAAACAGGGCGTAGTACGACAAATTCACACAGGCTGGGTGGCGGTGTCCCGTGAACCGCCTCCGGAGGTCTCTGTGCCGCGTCTGCCGCGACCCGTGCGACTGTTCCCGCATCCCCGACTGCGCAGTACGGCGGCCGTGTTCACCACCCTGTCGGCGCTCGCCGCGACCTCCCTGATCGGCGGTCCCTCGGTCGCCGGACCCTACTCGGCCACACCCTGCGCGCTGGCCCGCACCGACGCCCACCACTCGGAGGGCCTGGACACCTGGAACACCGCCTACCCCCGCCCGACGCGCTCCCTCGACGCCGTCATGGTCTTCCTGTCCTTCCCCGACTGGACCCCCATGGCCTCCCCCGCCGAACTGGCCGCCGACCACTTCCCGGCCACCAGCCGCTTCTTCCGGCAGGCGTCCTACGGCAGGTTCACCCTGCGCGCGCACCCGCTGACCCAGTGGATCCGCATGCCGAAGCCGTCCACCGCGTACGCCATACAGCGCGACTGGAGCCCGGCCGGCCGGGCCGCCTACCTGCGCGACGCGCTGGCCGCCGCCGACCCGCACGTCGATTTCTCCCGCTACGACCTCGTCTACTTCGTGGCCGACCCCGACGCGCCCGGCGTCGACTCGGACGCGACGAAGGTCGTCAATCTGCAGACCCCGCTGCACGCCGACGGCACGGACATCCCGCGCGTCGTCACCGTCTTCGAGAAGCACCCTCCGGACCGGCTCGTCCTCGCCCACGAGACCGGCCATGTCTTCGACCTGCCCGACCTCTACCACCGCCCCGTCGACGGCAAGGGCGACTGGGACACCTATGTGGGCGACTGGGACCTGATGGGCAGCCAGTTCGGCCTCGCCCCCGACCTGTTCGCCTGGCACAAGTGGAAGCTGGGCTGGCTGCGGGACCGGCAGGTGGTGTGCGTGCCCGGGCCGGGCCCGACCCGGCTGACCCTGGAACCGCTGGCCGCCGGCCCCGGAGTGCGGGTCGCCCGCGCCTCCGGGCCGCCGGCCTTCGGGCTCGGCGGCGGCGTCAAACTCGCGGTGGTGCGCACCGGTGCCGACAGCGCGCTCGCCTTCGAGGCGCGCGGCCCGCTGGGCAACGACCGCGCCGCCTGCCGCGCCGGCATCCTCGTCTACCGCGTCAGCAGCGGCGCCCGGTCCGGCCGCGGCCCGGTGGAGGTGCTCGACGCCCATCCGCGTACCGAGGCCTGCTGGGAGAACTCCGTCTACCCGCCCCTCGCGGACGCCCCGGTCGGCCTCGGTGAGAGCTTCACCGTCCCCGGCAACGGCGTCCGCGTGGACGTGGAGGGGCGCACGCCCTCGGGCGAGTGGACGGTGAAGATCACGCCGGGCGTCCGCCTGTGAGAGCCGGCCGTCCGCGCCGGGCATGCGAAAGGCCCCCCGTTCGCACGAGGGGCCTTTCACTGTCTGTGCGCCGCCAGGGACTCGAACCCCGGACCCGCTGATTAAGAGTCAGCTGCTCTAACCAACTGAGCTAGCGGCGCCTGCTGACGTCGTAGACCTTAGCATCCTGGTCGGGGGGAGGAGAAATCGATATGCGCACGGCCGAGCGGGCCGCCCGGAGCGCCGCCCACAGCAGGATCTCGGGCCCCGGCAGCCAGGGGTGACGGGTGTCCGGAGCCACCGTCCAGCGGCTGACGGACCCGGTTTTCGAGAGGGCCGGCGCGGGCACGGTCACCGCGTCGCCGACGCCGTGACACAGCAGCGGCGGCACGGTCGCGCTGCGGCCCCCCGGACGCCCCTCGCCGCCCCACTCCTCCCACTCCAGCAGCGAGGGCAGCCGTTGGGCGGTGCCCGGCGCGGCGAACAACAGCGTCCGTCCGCGGAACGCGGCCACCGGCCCGGAGCCCGGCCCCTCGCCCCACAGCCGGTCGAGCATCAGCCGCCCGAACAGCGCGGGCGCGCTCACGATGTCGAACACCGAACCGCACGGCAGCACCACCGGGGCCTGCGGCCGCTCCGCCCACAGGGCGAGCGTGCTGCGCGGATACGTCCCGGCGGACGCCAGCCAGGCGGCGCCGTCCGAGGTGACGCCGAGGGGTTCGTCGTATGCGCTGCTCATGACGCCAGGTCTACCTGGCGTGAGCAGGCGATCTCACGGGGTTGTGAGAAACCGGGGCGCAGGGTGCGGGAAGGGAGTATCTTGCCCGCCCGGCATATGCCGCGGTGCGCACCCGGCTCGGGACCGGCGGCTCACACGGGACCGGCGGCTCACGGGACCGGCGGCTCACACCGGATCGGCGTGGCCGCGGCCCTCGGAGTCGCCCCGCAGCAGAGCGCGGCCGAACTCGACCATCTTCTTCGCGTAGTCCTCGGTCCACTCCGCCCGCTCGGCGATGTCCGCCGCCGTCAGCCGGTCGAAGCGGCGCGGATCGGCGAGTTGCGCGGCCGCCATGGCCTGGAACTCCACCGCCCGGTCGGCCGCCGCACGAAACGCGAGCGTCAGCTCCGTCGCCCGCGCCAGCAGCGCTCCCGGATCGTCTATCGACTCCAGGTCGAAGAAGTGCTCCGGGTCGCCGGTCGCCTCGGCGGGCTCGAAGAGCAGGGGCGCGGGGCGTAGCCGCGGTTCGTTCCGACGCGGCGTGGGCTCCGCCATGTCTCGGCCTCCTCGTACGGTTCGGATGACGCCACAGGTGGACAGCACCGGTGGAGTGGACCACCTTCCATTGTCCCCCGGCGGCGCGTGAGCCATTCGGGCCCGCATCCTCAAGCCCCCCGGGGCCGCCGATGTTCCCGGCCCCGCACTGCTCACGGTCTCCACGGGACGCGGTGTTCCGCGAGGTGCGCCAGAACGGCGTGGTTGGCCTCCCAGCCGTCCGGGAACTTCACCAGCGTGCCCAGCTGGACCGGTTCCGTCGACGGGTAGGCGTCCAGCAGGTCGCCCACGCCCGCCCGGCACACCACCACGCACGCGTGCCGGTGACGGGAGGCCAGGACGCACAGGCGGCCGGTCTCCAGGTGGAAGGCGGTGGCGTCCGGGCGGCCGGAGAGCGGGTGCAGGATCACCGTGACGTCGAACTCCATGCCCTGCAGCCGGTTCGCGGTGTCCACGGTCACGTCCGCCACGCCCAGCTCGGCCAGCGCCGTCCGCACCGCGGCCGCCTGGTCGCGGTGCGCCGTGCCGACGGCGACCCGGCCGGCGGTCAGCGGGGTCGGATCGGGGGAGCCGTCCGAGAGGGCCGCGCCGCCCCGGTCCAGGAGACGCCGCACGACCGTGGCCACCGCCCGGACCGCCTCCGGATCGGTGCGCGGGGTGTGCCGGGCGGGCAGCTCCAGCAGGCCCCAGCCCGACTCCGCCGCCTCGTCGATCACCCGGTCGGCGCCCGAGCCGTCCGAGGGAACGGCGAAGGACAGCAGACGGTCGCCGTGGTCCGTCCCGCTGCGGAACGGCGTGTACGGGTAGAACGCGGCGGAGACCAGGGGCGCGGCGGACGCCGGGAGCCGCCAGGACACCGGCAGGCGGTGCTGCGGCAGCTGCGGGTTGTGGGCGAGCAGGGTCGACACCGCCGAGGCCGACGGGTCGTAGGACAGGCCGGCCCACTGCTCGCCGCCCACGATCGAGAACGGGTCCAGCTGCCCCGGGTCGCCGACGAACAGCGCCCGCTCGAACAGCCCGGCCACGGCGAGCAGCCCGTCCGACCGCATCTGGTACGCCTCGTCCACGATCGCGTGCCGCCAGGGCTCGTCGACCTTCACATGCGCCCACTTGGCCGCCGTGGAGACGACCACCGGCAGCCCGGCCAGCTCCGCCGCCTTCGCCGACCTGCGGACGTTCGGCAGCCGTTCGAGCGCCTTGTCGTACGCGTCGACGTCGCTGCTGTGCAGCCGGCCCACCGGCAGCTCGGGGTTCTTGCCGGCCAACCGCTGCACCAGGTCGTCCACCTGGGCGTTGGTCTGGGCGACCACCATCAACGACCGCCCCGCCTCGGCGAGTTCGAGCGCGGCGCGGACGACGAGCGTGGACTTGCCGGCGCCCGGCGGGGAGTCGACGACCACCCCGCGCGCGGTGCCGTGCAGGGTGTCGCGCAGGATCGCGTCGGTGGCACGGGTCGCGGCGGCCCCGGGGTCGAAGGCGGCCTCGGTGCTCACAGAAGGTCCTCCTGGGTGACGGAGTCGGGGGCCTCGGGCGCCTGCTCCCCGGGCGGCCCGCCGTGCGTCCACGGCGTCTCCTCCGGGTCGGGCAGCTTCGCGCCGCCGCGCTGTTCGTGCTCGAAGAGCGTCCAGCAGAGCCGGTCGCCCTTCTCCGGCACCGACCCCGCCTCCGGCTCCTTGCCGCGGCCCATCTTGTCGACGATCCGCAGCACCAGCAGGACCTCGCCGTCGTCGCCGTCCTCGCCCTCCCACCGCACGAACTCCGCGGCCTGCGGCTTCCCGCCGAGCGAGCGGTACACCTTGGCCCGCTCCCCGAGATGCGGCAGGTCCTGCGTGCGGACCGTGACCAGCGGGCGCGGACTCGGCCTCCTGCCCTCGCTGTACGCCATGACGACGTCGACGACCTCGCCCGCGAACGCCTCGCCGGCCAGCCGCCGCGCCGCCATCACCAGCGGGTCGTCCAGCGCTTCCTGGGCTTCCAGACGGGCCTGTTCCCGCTCGCGCGTGGCCAGCTTGTTCGCGGCGGTGACCGCGTCGTCCCGGCGCGGCTGCGGGGGCTCGCCGGCGACGACCCGGTCGCGGTGCCCGGTGAAGGACCAGCGGTCACGCGTCCACCGCTCCTCGACGTGCGCGCCCTCCGGCAGCGACCGCAGCAGATCCAGGCCGCGCCACACCGCGTCCCAGGTGGGCAGCGTCCGGCTGCTCACCAGCGCGCGGATCTCCCCCTCGGCGGCGCTGAGCGCGCCCAGCCGGTCGTCGGCCTGCAGGCCGTCCTCGGCGGCGGCCAGGGCGGTGCGCGCGCGGTCGTAGCGCTCGATGGCCGGCGCGAGCAGCCGGTTGTCGAACGCCGGGTCGGTCGCCGGCCCGGCCGGCGGGCACAGCAACTGGCCGTCCGCGTCGCGCGCGAGCTCCGCCCGCAGCGCCGCCTCGCCGCCCGTCGCCGCCCGCCTCGACCCCCCGCCGAGCGGGTCCTCGCCCGCGGGAGGGTCGATCCAGGCGAGCAGCGCCCCCAGGTGCTGGTCCTCCAGGCTGGACTGTCCGGTGGCCCAGTGCCGGCCCAGCAGGTCCGTGACGGCCAACAGCAGGGAGGAGCCGGGCACCCGGGACCGCTCCCCGAAGTGCGTCAGCCACCGCCCGAGCAGCGGCACCCGCGGGGGCGCGGGATACGGCGTCTGCGGATCCTGCTCCGCCGTCCGCCGAAAGCGCATGGAACGGCCCAGGAGACGCACGTAGTCGACGCCCGCGCGGCTGGGGACGATCAGCTGGGGCGCGTCGGCGCACAGCTCGACCTCGACCTTGACGCGCTTGCCGGTCTCCGGGTCGGTCTCGTTGCGCTCCGCGGCCTCCACGGCGTCGGCGTAGGAGTCGATGTAGGGCAGCACGATGTCGGCCAGTTCGGCGAGGAAGGCGAACCGCAGGTCACGGTCGCGCGGCTGCGGCACGACGAGCAGGCGCGGCGCGTCCCGGTCGGTGCCGACCAGCGCGCCCAGCGGGGCGCCGGCCTCACCGGCGGTGGTCAGCGGCACGAAGACCAGCGGCCGCTCGGACAGATGCCGGTGGCGGACGGTGGCGGTGGGCTGGGCGCGGCCGGTGGCGACGGCCTCCAGCCGGGCGAGGGTGGTGATCAGCGACACGCGGGCACCGCCTCGGCGGCGGGCGTCCGCCCCTGCCACGACCCGTCCGGCGACTCGGTGCGCGAGGCGGCCGGGCCCAGCGCCTCGGCCCGCAGCCCGGCCGCTCTGCGCAGCGCGGCCACCGCCGGATCCCGTGGGTCCCCGGCCTCGCCACGGGCCGCCGCCAGGACGTCCTCGACGGTGGTCAGGGCGCCCAGGTCGGCCCGCACCGACCGGCCCAGGGCGGTGACCGCGCCGGCCGCGCGGGAGCGGCCGCGGCAGTGGAAGGCCAGCTCGCAGGCGGCCAGGCACTCCGGCGCGTACGCCGCCTCGACCGACTCGACGGCCGCCGTGAGCTGTTCGGCGGGCAGTTCGGGGGAGAAACAGGCGTCTTCGGGGAGGGCGTCGGCGATGTCCTGGATGCGGGTGAGGCGGGCCAGCTGGCGGGCGGTGACGGCACGCTGCTTGCGCACGTCCACGGCGGAGGCGGTGGGCAGGTTGGAGAAGTCCTTGGGGCACACGAGCAGCACGCGGTGGCGCACGCGCGGGGGCGGGTCGAGCCGGGCCGCGACCTCCTCCAGGGCCAGCACGTAGACGGCGGCCTGCCGGGCGGCGGCGCCGACCTTGGCCGGGTCCGCCGAGCCGTCCAGCATCGGGAAGGACTTGATCTCCACGACCGTCCAGCTGCCGTCCGGATGCACCACCACCGCGTCCGGCTCCAGGAAGGCGGCGGAGCCCGCGACGTCGAGGGCGAGCATCGGGTGGTCCAGGAGCGTCCAGCCGCCGGTCGCCGCGGTGGCCTCGCGCAGCGCCAGCGCCGTGCGCGCGGTGCGGCCCTCGGGGCCGATCGCGGACAGCTCGGGCACGGCCGCGTCGACGGGCGGCGGCGCCGCCGGATCCAGCCGCTCGTGCACCAGCCGCAGCAGCTCCGCGCCGCCGTCCGCCTTCACCTTCGCCTCGAAGGCGTTGCCTCGGGTCAGGGCGAACTGCGACTGCCCGAAGGCCGAGGGCGAGCCCAGCGCGCCGGCCAGCGCCGCCTTGTCGACCCCTGCGCCGTCGAGGATCGCGCGGCGCTTGCAGCCCGGGTTGGCGGCGAGCGCCGCGAGGGCGCGGGCGTCCAGCGCCTTGGCCGGGACGTCGGGACCGCGCAGTTCAGCGAGCCGCTGCCGGAGCGCCGTCCCCCGCGTCCGAGGGCGAGGCTTCGGGATCGGCGCCGGGCCGGAGCCCTGACTCGCGCTGCCGTGGAATTCGCTCACCCGGGGAAGTCTGGCATCCGCCACTGACAAGCGGCGCCGAAGTGCCCGTGGAGGCCGCCGGGACCAGCGGGAGGCGGGCCGTGAACCACACCCGGGCGCGGTCGGCGCCGCGCAGCACCAGCGGGGCCAGCAGCAGGCCGACGCCCATCACGGCCGCGCCCGCGACCGCGTCGAGGAAGTAGTGGTTGGCGGTGCCCATCACCACGAGCGTCGTCACCAGGGGGTAGACGACGCCCGCCGTCTTCGCCGTGCGCGTGCCGCCGTGCCGCCACAGCATCACACCGCACCACAGGGCCCAGCCCACGTGCAGGCTCGGCATCGCGGCGTACTGGTTGGTCATGCCGCCCATCCCGCGCGGCGCGCTCGCCTCGCCGCCCCACCAGCCGTACGAGCTGTACTGGGCCATCGTGTCGACGAAACCGTGGCCCGCCGACAGCAGCCGGGGCGGGCAGGTGGGCATCAGGGTGAAGCCGATGAGACCGATGAAGGTGGACGTCATCAGCCAGGTGCGGGCGGCCCGGTAGCGCAGGGCGCGGGAGCGGAACAGCCAGATCAGAATGGCCGGCGTGACCAGGTAGTGCAGCGACGCGTACCAGAAGTCGGCCGGCACGCCGATCCACGCCTCGGTCCTGAACAGCCTGTTCAGCGGGTGCT
This sequence comes from Streptomyces sp. NPDC058291, assembly GCF_042880855.1. Taxonomy (NCBI): domain Bacteria; kingdom Bacillati; phylum Actinomycetota; class Actinomycetes; order Kitasatosporales; family Streptomycetaceae; genus Streptomyces; species Streptomyces sp. NPDC058291. The sequence goes on along the minus strand of NZ_JBHVYK010000020.1, from coordinate 20,541 downwards.
CGGCGTTGATGTGCAGGAACTTCTCGATGCGCAGGATCGCCAGTCCGTGGTCGACCGCGGTGGTGACGTCGCCCCGGGCGAGCAGCCGGCCCGCCGAGTAGCAGGCGTACACCAACACCAGCAGGGGCAGCTCGGTCCACCAGCGCAACCGCGTCCGCGGGGCCGCCTCGGTGCCTGGTGTCTCGGTCTGCGGCATCCGATCGCCTCCCCCATCTGGTCTGTGTCGTCGCTGCGGCGCCGGTGGCGCGGGACAGGCCACTTTACGGCGTGGGCGCGGGCCGGTGATGAGCGCCCCGGATCTCAAAGACGCTGAGATCGCCCCCCGGGTTGCCCCTGTTCAGGGTGAGCGATGATGGAGGGGATCCGCCCCGACTTCCCCCTGGTCCCTCCCAGGGTTCTCCCGGAAAGGTCCCCCATGGCACCGCGCATCCTGCTGGCCCGGCACGGACAGACGGAGTGGTCGCTGTCCGGCAAGCACACCGGCAGGACCGACGTGCCGCTCCTGGAGGAGGGGCGCAGGGGCGCGAAACTGCTGGGCGAGCGGCTGCACCGGGCGCCGTACGACGGCCTCGCCGGCGTGGAGATACGCACCAGCCCGCTGGTCCGCGCGCGGGAGACGTGCGAACTCGCCGGTTTCGGTGAACGGGCCACGACCTGGGACACCCTCATGGAGTGGGACTACGGCGCCTACGAGGGCATGACGCCCGCCGAGATCCAGGCCGCCCGGCCCGGCTGGCTCATCTGGCGCGACGGCGTCCCCGAGGGGGAGACCCTCGCCGAGGTGACGGCCCGGGCGGACGAGGTCGTCGCCTGGGCCCGCTCGGCCGACCGGGACGTGCTGGTCTTCGCCCACGGTCACGTCCTTCGCTCCATCGGGGCACGCTGGCTGGGTCTGCCGCTGGACTTCGCGGCGCGGATCCGTCTCAACCCGACGTCGCTGTCGGTGCTGGGCTGGGCCTACGGCGAACCGGCGATCGAGAGCTGGAACGACCTCGGTCATCTCGCGTAGCGGACCGGGGCGGACCGGGCCGGACTGTTCCGGAGCGGACCGGACCGGACCGGTCCGGCCGGCGTTCCCCGCGCGTCCCTGGGCCGGGTGCGTCACCGGCCGTCCCTCACGGCATGCGCGGCGTGGAGGCGTGCCGCTCCAGGAACGTCGAGACGTCCCCCGCGCGCCGGTGCGGCAGCAGCACCCGGGCCGTCCCCGCCAGCATCGTCTGGATCCGGGACGACTGGACCTGGTCGAGCAGGTCCAGGACCCGCATCCCCGCGACCGCGGCCTCGTCGGGCCGGCCCCCGCGCGCGAGGTCGTCCGCCAGCTCGGCCGTGTACAGCGCGATGTTGCGCGTGAAGTGCGGATCCTGCAGCTCGGCCGCCCGTCCGGCGTGCCGGGCCGCGCGCGGCCACTCGCCGAGCGTGGACCAGCACTGCGCCGTGAGCCCCTGCAACTCTGCCTCGCCGTAGAAGCTCATCCACTCGGGGTCGTCGTCGCACGGGCCCCGGTCGTAGAGGGCCCGCGCGCGCACCAGCGCCTGCTCGCAGCCGGTCCGGTCGGCGAGCCCGGCCCAGCCGCCCGCCTCGCGCAGCGCGAGCAGCGACATCAGGCGGGGCGAGCCCAGCGGACGGGCGACGCGCTGTGCGGCCTGGGCGGCCCGCACGGCCTCGCGGGGGCGGCCGGCGTCCCGCGCGAGGAACGCGGTGTTGCAGAAGGCGTGCGCCTCCAGCGCCTGGTCCCCGGTCATCCGGGCGGTCGCCAGGGCCTCGGCGTAGTGCGAGCGGGCGTCGTCGAAGCGGCCCGAGTCGTGCGCCAGCCAGCCCACGGAGATGGCGAGCTCGCCGGCGCCCGAGTGGAGCCGGTCGGCGGTCGTCTGCCGGGTGGTCCCGGCGTCCAACAGCGCGTAGGCGGCGCGCAGCGGAGCGGCCGCGCGCCGGTAGAGGCCGTCGGCCCCGTGCCGGTCGTCCAGCAGCCGGATCCGGCGGACCGCTTCCTCGAGGGCGCCCGCCTCGCTCGTCCCCGCTCGGCGCACGGGACGCGCCGCCGCGGACGCGTTCCGCGCGAACCCGAAGGGGCCCAGGGTGGCGACGGCCATCGTGGCGCCTCCGCCGGTCATGAATGCGCGACGCAGCACGTCGCTCTCCTCGTGGTCGTGGTGCGTGTCGTACGTGTCCTGCGTGTCTTGCGTGTCATACGGCTCATCGGCCCCACCCGTCTCAGCGGTCTCAGCGGTCTCATCCGTCTCACCCTTGTCCCACCCGTCATTCGTGGTGCGCGCCGGTCGGTCGGAGCACGCGCAAGGCGCTTCCCCGACGGCACGCGCCCCTCGGCCGCGAACGGTCGAGCGGGGTGCGAAACCCAGATCGGTGAGGGTGCGGCCGGGGAACATGTGCAGGAACACCCGCTCGTAGGCGTAGTTGGGGCAGCGGATCTCGCCGGCCTCGACCCGCCCGACGTAGCGGGCGTCGCAGCTGACCCGCTCGCCGATCTCGCGCGCCGCCCGCCGCACGAGCGCGGCGAACTCCGCCGGTGAGCGCTGTCCGCGCAGCCGCCGGAAGGCGAGGTTGGGCCGTGGTGGCCGGTCGGGCAGAGGTGGGGTCACCGTTGACGACGCCATGGCCGGGTCCTCTCGTGCGAACCGTCGAACCATGCCGGAGCAGGGGTGAGTGGTCCGTGTGGCACCCTTGTTCCCGGCGGGCAAGAACGTACTCGCTGTGATCGGGCCGTCAGGCGGTGTTTGGCTACAAACCGGATATCTCATCCACGATCTGCCATGAACTGCCATCCTTTGCGGCGGACTTCCGCCGTAGCCCTTGACGCCGTGCGACGTTGAACCTTGTGGACTACAGGCGGGCTGCGCGGTGGAGGCCGGGATGGAGACCAGCCAGAGCAACGATCCTTGTACGTCGTCGGTGACGGCGTGCGACCTAGTGACGGTGCCCACCCGTCAGGGCTTGGAGGCGGTCGACATCCTGCGAAGGGCGTCGTCGGCGGGGGACGGGATGGGCCCCGTCCTGCACGACGACGGCGACGACACCCTCGGCTTCGTGGTGCCGGCCGGCACGGCGGCGGCCTGGGACGTGCCGGGCAGCACCTGCACCCAGACCGACGGCCGCGGGCTGAGACTCGCCCCCGAGCCGCCGCCGCGGGGCTCGGACTGGCTGGTGCCGCCCGGCGAGGCGGACCTCGCGACGGATCCGGCGGTCCTGCGGCGGGCGTTGGGCGAGGCGGCCCGGCTGATCGAGGCGGCGGACAGCTGCCGGTAGGGCCCCTTGCCGCGGTGTGACCCGAGGGCCTTCCGCGGGCCCGCGCGGCGGTCGGCCGCACGCCCGCTCGCAGGGGCGCGCGGGGAACGTCATGGGCCTGCGAAAATGCTGTCATGGCAAAGTCCAGGAACACCCGGCGCGGGCGGGACGCCGACGCCGCCGTCGCCGAGGCCGTCGACGGCGGACTCGCCCGGCTCGTACCCGACCGGGACCGGCCGCGGGCCTGGACGCTGCTCATCGACGGAGCCCCCCAGTCGCACGTCGACCTCGACGACCCCTCCTACCTGTCCTTCGAGTACCAGCGGCGCCTCGGCCACGTCGTCGACGTCGCCTCCCCGCCCGGCAAGCCCCTGCAGGTCGTCCACCTCGGCGGCGGCGCCCTCACGCTCGCGCGGTACGTCGCCGCCACCCGCCCCCGCTCCACCCAGCAGGTCGTCGAACGCGACGCGGCCCTCGTCGAACTGGTGCGCCGCGAGCTGCCGTTGGACCCGGGTGCCCGGATCCGAGTCAGATCCGTCGACGCCCGGGAAGGGCTCGCCAAGGTGCCCGACGGCTGGGCCGACCTCGTCCTGGCCGATGTGTTCAGCGGGGCCCGCACGCCCGCCCACCTCACCTCGACCGAGTTCCTCGACGAGGTCCGCAGGGCGCTGAAGCCCGGCGGGCGCTACGCCGCCAACATCGCCGACGGGCCGCCGCTCGCGTATCTGCGCGGCCAGATCGCCACCGCGGCCGCCCGCTTCCCGGAACTCGCGCTGATTGCGGACCCGACCGTGCTGCGCGGCAGACGGTTCGGCAACGCGGTGCTCGTCGCCTCCGACCTGCCCCTGCCGGTCCCCGAACTGACCCGCCGGGCCGCCTCCGATCCGCACCCCGGCCGCGTCGAGCACGGCCGCGCGCTCACCGACTTCACCGGCGGCGCGACACCGGTCGCCGACGCCTGCGCGGTCGCCTCGCCCGCGCCTCCGCCCTCGGTGTTCGGCTAGTACGTCCCGATCTCCACCCGGGGCGGACCGTCGTGCCAGGTGCAGAAGACCGACACCCGGTCCGCGCCGGAGGCGAACTCCACCCGGATCCACGACTCCGTCTTCCACACCTGCATCGACCAGCCCGCGCCCGGGGTGGCCGAGACGAGCGTCGCCGAGGTCCGGCCGAGGTCGAAGACGGCCCGCCCGCCGTCGGTGTCATAGCTCCTGACGGTGCTCCCGGCCGTCGCGGAGGAGGCGGAGGCGGTGGGGGAGGAGCCGGCCGTCGCCGTTTTCGAAGGAGCGGGCGCGGCCGTGCGACTCGGGCGGGGGGACGCGCTCGCCGACGGGGCAGGCGGGCTCGTCGAGGAGGCCAGGGGGGCCGGCTCCCGCGTGCTCGCGTCGGCCGCGGTGAGCGGCAGGGCGCGCGGCGGGTCGTAGACCGTGCCCGCCATCACCGTGTGGACGCCCCACCACGACAGCGTGACCGCCGCGCCGGTGGCGAGCGACCAGGCCAGTACGTGTACGAGTCCTCTGCGCATCGCGGGCCATCTTGCCCCACCCGCCTCACCCGTGTCGCACGGATGTGCCCCCGTTCCGCCCGGCCGCCGCACCGGCCGTCCACCGCGGCCGAGTTGTCCACAGGCCCGGCTGGGGCTCGCCCGCATGGCGTAGGTTGCGGCGCATGGCAAGTGTGCTCGTGGTCGAGGACGACCAGTTCGTACGCTCGGCGCTCATCCGGCAGCTCACCGACGCCTCGCACACCGTGCGCAGTGTGGGCACGGCGCTGGAGGCGCTGCGCGAAGTCGCCCATTTCCGCTTCGACGTGGTCGTCCTCGACCTCGGACTGCCCGATCTGGACGGCTCCGAGGCCCTGAAGATGCTGCGCGGCATCACGGACGTGCCGGTCATCATCGCCACCGCCCGCGACGACGAGGCGGAGATCGTCCGGCTGCTCAACGCGGGCGCGGACGACTATCTGACCAAGCCGTTCTCGGTGGAGCACCTCTCGGCGAGGATGGCGGCCGTGCTGCGGCGGGCCCGGTCCGGCGCCGGGGAGGCCGCGCCCTCCGGCGTCCTGCGCGTCGGCGGTCTGAGCGTCGACCCGCTGCGCCGGCAGGCCGAGCTGGACGGCGTACGACTCGACCTCACCCGCCGCGAGTTCGACCTGCTCGCCTTCCTCGCGGGCCGGCCCGGGGTCGTCGTCCCACGCCGTGAACTGCTCGCCGAGGTGTGGCAGCAGTCCTACGGCGACGACCAGACGATCGACGTCCATCTTTCCTGGCTGCGGCGGAAGCTGGGCGAGACGGCGGCGAGCCCGCGCTATCTGCACACCCTGCGGGGCGTCGGCGTGAAGCTCGAGCCGCCGGGGGAAGGGGCGCCGGCGCTGTGAGATGGGCTCTGGTCAAGGTCTGCCTGGCGGTCACCGCCATGGTCGTGGTCGCCTTCGCGGTCCCGCTCGGTCTGGTCGTCAAGGAGATGGCGCGCGACCGCGCGTTCTCCAACGCGGAGCGGGAGGCCGCGATCGTGGTGCCGGCCCTGTCCATCACGACGGACCGCGACCAGCTGGAGCGGGTGGTGGCCGCCGCCGGCTCCGACGACGGCATGGCCGTGCACCTGCCGGCGGGCGACGGGCGGGCCGCGGTCGACCTCGGCCGGCGGCGCGCCGCCGCCGCGGACGTCGCGGCCGTGCGGAAACTGGGCCGCGCCTCCACCACGGACGTCCCGGGCGGATCCGCGCTGCTCCAGCCGGTGGCGCTGAGCCTGGGGACCGTGGTGATCGAGGTGTACGTGCCCGAGTCCGAGATGAGCAACGGCGTCGGCACGGCCTGGGCGGTGCTGGCGGCGGTCGGCGTCGCGCTGGTCGTCGGCTCGGTGGCGGTCGCCGACCGGCTGGGGGTGCGCATGGTGCAGCCGGCGAGGCGGCTGGTCGAGGGGGCGCACGAGCTGGGGGAGGGCAAGCTCGGCGCGCGGGTGCCGGAGGAGGGGCCGAGCGAACTGCGCCTGGCGGCGGTGGCGTTCAACTCGATGGCCGATCAGGTGGTGCAACTCCTCGCCAATGAACGGGAGTTGGCGGCCATGTCCCATCGCCTGCGCACTCCCCTCACCGTCCTGAGGCTCAACGCCGCCTCTCTCGGCGACTCCCCGGCCGCCGAGCAGACCCGCACGGCGGTCGCCCAGCTGGAGCGGGAGGTCGACACGATCATCCGCACCGCCCGGGAGGCGAAACCGCAGACGGCGGCCCCCGGCCCCGGCGCCGGCTGCGACGCGGCGGAGGTCGTGCGCGAGCGGATGGCGTTCTGGTCGGCGCTCGCCGAGGACGAGGGCCGCAAGGTGCGCACGGCCGGCGTCGAGCGACCGGTGCGCATACCCGTGGCCCGCACCGACCTGGCCGCCGCCCTCGACGCCCTCCTCGGCAACGTCTTCCGGCACACCCCGGAGGGCACGGCCTTCGCGGTCGACGTCCACAACGGCGAGGACGCGGTGATCGTCCTCGTCTCGGACGCGGGCCCCGGCATACCCGACCCCGAGTCGGCGATGGCCCGCGGCCGCGGCTCGGGCGCGGCCGGCTCCACGGGCCTCGGCCTGGACATCGTCCGCCGCCTCGCGGAGTCGACCGGCGGCGACGTCCGCATCGGCTCGTCGGTCCTGGGCGGCGCCGAGGTCCGCGTCTGGATACAACTGGACGGCCGCGAACCGGTCCGCCGAGGCCGCCGGGGCTCGGTGCGCCGCCGCAGACGGCCGGCGGTCAGGTGACGGAAGGAAGGGCCGCATTGGTCTCGACCTTTAACCGGTCCCGATGCCTTCCTTAAGCGCGGCCTAAGTTCCTCGACTGCCGTCCCTGTCAGGCTTTTTGTCCGTTTCCTGGTCGCTAGCGTGCTGCCGCACTCCCACCCCCCGGGGACCCCGTGAACAGCGAAGGCAGGCACGTCATGAGCACGCACCGGCGCAGGATCAGCGGCAGGAACAAGATCATCGGGGGCGCGGTCGCCGCGGCCGTGGTGGGCGGGGCGGTCGTGCTTGTCACCGGCACCGCGCAGGCGGCCGGGGTCGGGGCCGCCTACACCCGGACCAGCCACTGGACGACGGGTTACACCGCCCAGTACGTGGTGACCAACAACAGCGGCGGGCCCAAGGCCGACTGGAAGCTGGAGTTCGACCTGCCGGCCGGGGCGAGGCTCGGTTCGCTGTGGAACGGGACGTCGAGCGTCGGCGGGCGGCACGTCACCGTGACGCCCCCGAAGTGGGACGCCGACGGGCTCGCCGCCGGGGAGTCCGTCACCGTCGGATTCGTGGTCGAGGGGACCGGGGATCCGGTCGGCTGTCGCGTCGACGGGGCCGCCTGCTCGGCCGACGAGGGAGCGACCCCCGAGCCGAGCGGGCGGCCGACGCGGTCCCCCGGACCCACCGCCCCGGCCACGCCCGCCCCCACGTCCACCGCGACCCCCGCCGCCCCCGCCTCGCCGTCCCCGAACGCGAGCGGCACTCCCGGGACCGGCACCCCCGCCTCCGCCGGCTTCGCGCCCTACGTCGACACCTCCCTCTACCCCGCCTTCGACCTGCTCGCGAACATGAGCGCGACCGGCGTCAAGGACTACAACCTCGCGTTCGTCACGGACGGCGGCGGCTGCACGCCGAAGTGGGGCGGGGTGAGCGACCTCGCGACCGACGGCGTGGCCGCGCAGATCGGGGCGCTGCGGGCCAAGGGCGGCGACGTACGGGTCTCCTTCGGCGGGGCCTCCGGCTCCGAGCCGGCCACGACCTGCTCCTCGGCGGACGCGCTGGCGGCCGCGTACGGGAAGGTGGTGGACGCCTACCGGCTCACCAAGGTCGACTTCGACGTCGAGGGCGGGGCGCTGCCCGACACCGCCGCGAACACCCGCCGGGCCCGGGCCATAGCCGAACTCCAGCGGCGGCACCCCGGGCTCGACGTCTCGTTCACCCTGCCCGTGATGCCGGAGGGTCTGACCCAGGCCGGTGTGACGCTGCTCGCAGACGCGAAGGCCAACGGCGTGAGCATCGCCACTGTCAACATCATGGCGATGGACTACGGTCCCGCTTACAGCGGTGACATGGGCGCCTACGCCGAACGGGCCGCCACTGCCACCCAGGCCCAGGTCAAGAGCGTGCTAGGACTGAGCGACAGCGCCGCGTGGAAGGCGGTCGCCGTCACTCCCATGATCGGCGTGAACGACGTCGCCTCCGAGGTCTTCAGGGTCGAGGACGCCGCACAGCTCGTCGCCTTCGCGAAGTCGAAGGGGCTGGGCCGGCTGTCGATGTGGTCGGCGACCCGGGACGAGCAGTGCGCGGGCGGCGCCAAGAACTCCGCCGACGCCACCTGCAGTTCGATCCTCCAGGCCGGTTCCGCGTTCTCGAAGGCCTTCGCCGCCTACAAGTGATCCCGCGCCAAGTGATCCCGCGTGATCCCGCGCCCAGTGATCCCGCGCCAAGTGATCAAGGAAGTGGAGAAAAGGTGATCAAGGTGTGTCGATTACGTTTCGACAAATGAAAGTGACGGCTCTTGACGCATGACTGGACATACGGCTGTTATTGCGCCACCCAGTGTTCGGTCAAGTTGATTTCTGATCGATTGCGATCAGCTTTCAGCCGTCCTCGTGGCCGAACCCCGCGTCAGGAGCCGTCCATGCCTCATTTCTCCCCCTCCGGCCGCCTCTCCCTCCCCTCCCCGAGCCGCCGCAGCCTGCTGCGCGGCATAGGCGGGGCGGCCGTCCTGGGCGCCGGAATGCCGCTGCTGTCCGCGTGCGGCTCCAGCGGCACGGCCGCCGACCCGAAGACCGTCACCCTCGGCTCCAACGCCTCCGACGCGGTGCCGAAGAAGGCGTTCGCCGAGATCTACGCGGCGTTCAAGAAGCAGTCCGGGATCACGGTCGACGTGAACACCAAGGACCACAACACGTTCCAGGAGCAGATCAACTCCTACCTCCAGGGCACCCCGGACGACGTGTTCAACTGGTTCGCCGGCTACCGCATGCAGTTCTTCGCGGCCAAGAAGCTCGCCACCCCCGTCGACGACGTGTGGCAGAAGATCGGCGGCAACTTCCCCGACGCGATGAAGGCGCTCAGCAAGGGCGAGGACGGCAAGTACTACTTCGTCCCGCTGTACACGTACCCCTGGGCGCTCTTCTACCGCAAGAGCGTCTTCCGGCAGCACGGCTACACCGTCCCCACCACCTGGGACCAGCTCGTCGCGCTCTGCAAGCAGATGAAGAAGGACGGACTGGTCCCGATCGCCTTCGGCGACAAGGACGCCTGGCCCGCCCTCGGCACCTTCGACCAGATCAACTTCCGTACCAACGGCTACGACTTCCACGTCGAGCTGATGGCGGGCAAGGCCTCCTGGACCGACGCCAAGGTCCGCAAGACCTTCGACCACTGGGCCGAGATCCTCCCCTACCACCAGGACGGCGCCGTCGGCCGCACCTGGCAGGACGCCGCCCAGACCCTCGTCTCCAAGAAGGCCGGCATGTACCTGCTGGGCACCTTCGTGGCCCAGCAGTTCACCGACCAGGCCGACGCCGCCGACCTCGACTTCTTCGCCTTCCCCGAGATCGACCCGGCCTACGGCCAGGACACCGTCGAGGCGCCCACCGACGGTTTCATGCTCTCCAAGGCGCCCAAGAGCAAGGCGTCCGCCGTCAAGCTCCTGGAGTACCTGGGCACCCCGGAGGCCGAGGCGATCTACCTCAAGGCCGACCCGAGCGTCGTCGCCGCCTCGTCCAAGGCCGACACCTCCACCTACTCGGCGCTGCAGAAGAAGGCCTACGCGATGATCAGCGGGGCCAAGCACCTCACCCAGTTCATGGACCGCGACAGCCGCCCGGACTTCACCTCGACGGTGATGCAGCCCGCGCTGCAGAAGTTCGTCCGCGACCCCAAGGGCGTCGACAGTCTGCTGTCCTCGATCGAGCGCCAGAAGAAGACGATCTTCGCGTCCGGCTGAGACCCTCCTGCTGAGCGGATGAGCACCCACACCATGACCGTGGACACCACGAAGTCCCCGGAGGCGGCCGCCGTGCCGCCTCCGGGCACCGCAACCCCGAAGAAGCGGGCCGTGCAGGGCCATCGGCGCCTGCTGACCCGCCGCGACCGGTTCACCCTCGCCCTGATGGCGGGCGTGCCGACGATCCTGCACGTGGCCCTCGTGTGGGCGACCGCGCTGGCCTCGATCGCCCTGGCCTTCACGACCTGGGACGGCATCGGCTTCGACTCGATCAAGTGGGTGGGGCTGGACAACTTCCGCGAGCTGTTCACCAACAACCCGCAGTTCTGGCCCGCCGTCGAGCACAACGTCATCTGGTTCGTCGTGCTGATCCTGGTCCCGACCCCGATGGGCCTGTTCCTGGCGCTCCAGCTGGACAAGAAGATCCGTTTCAGCCGGGTCTACCAGACCGCCTTCTTCCTGCCCGTCGTGGTCTCGCTGGCGGTGACCGGATTCGTCTGGCAGCTGGTCTACAACCCCGACACCGGCCTGATCAACAGCGTCATCGGCGCGAACGAGCCCGGCCACTACATCGACTGGATCGGCGACCCGCACCTGAACCTGTGGGCCGTCCTCATCGCCGCGTCCTGGCGCCACACCGGCTACATGATGATCCTCTACCTGGCCGGCCTCAAGGGCGTCGACCCCGCGCTGCGCGAGGCCTCCGCCCTCGACGGCGCCAACGAGTGGCAGACCTTCAAGAACGTCGTCTTCCCCACCCTGCGCCCCACCAACACCGTCGTCCTCGTCGTCACCATCATCGAGGCGCTGCGCGCGTTCGACCTGGTCTTCGTCTTCAACAAGGGCGCGCAGGGCACCGAACTGCTGTCCATCCTGGTCACCAACAACATCATCGGCGAGTCCAGCCGCATCGGATACGGCTCCGCGATCGCCGTCGTCCTGCTGGTGATCTCCCTCGCGGTGATCATCCCGTATCTGATCGCCACGTTCCGGAAGGAGCGGCGCGCATGAGCACCGTCACCGCCGCTCGCCGGGAGCGCACCCCCCTGCGCCCGGCCCGCGTCCTGCTGCACACGTTCCTCGTCGTCACCGCGCTGGCCTGGCTGGCGCCCCTGCTGTGGGCGCTGTTCGCCGCGCTGCGCCCCTACGCGGAGACCAGCGACAAGGGCTACGTCTCCTGGCCCGACAAGCTGAGCTTCGCCAACTTCACCGACGCCTTCCAGCAGTCGGACATGCTGCACTACTTCGGCAACACGCTGATCATCGCGGTCCCGGCGGTGCTGCTGACGCTGTTCCTGTCGTCGATGGTCGCCTTCTACGTCAGCCGTTTCGACTTCCGCGTCAACCTGTTCCTGCTGCTGGTCTTCACGGCCGGCAACCTGCTCCCGCAGCAGGTGATCATCACCCCGCTGTACCGCCTGTACCTGCTGGTCGACCTGCCCGGCATCACCATGAGCGGCAAGCTCTACGACTCCGCGCTCGGCCTGGTCCTCATCCACGTCGCCTTCCAGTCGGGGTTCTGCGCGTTCGTGCTGAGCAACTACATGCGCTCCCTGCCGCACGAGCTGACCGAGGCGGCCCTCGTGGACGGGGCCTCGGTGTGGCGGCTGTACTGGCAGATCGTGCTGCCGCTGTGCAAGCCCGCGATGGCCGCCCTGGCCACGCTCCTGTCCATCTGGATCTACAACGACTTCTTCTGGGCGATCGTGCTGATCTCCACCGGCGAGAACATGCCGATCACCTCCGCCCTGAACAACCTCTCCGGCCAGTACTTCACCGACCCCAACCTGGTCGCCGCCGGCGCCCTGCTCACCGCGATCCCCACCCTGATCGTGTACTTCGTGCTGCAGCGCCAGTTCGTCAGCGGCCTCACCCTCGGCGCCAACAAGGGCTGAGCCCCTCCTCCCGCGAAAGCTCGGTGACGGTGCCGCCGGGCGGCGTCGCCGTGGTCGGGGAGCCGCACACGAGCCGAGCGGGCAGCGCGAGGCCCTCTTGTCGGCCGGCCGGGGGCCTCCTACTCTGCTCTTCCCACAGGTGTCACCCGTGGACGAGGGGAGCGGAGTTGGCCTCGGTCGCACCGTCCGACGAGGAGATGCTGAAGGCCGTCGAACGGTACGTCTCCCAGCACGGAGCCCCCGTCGACCTCTCGGCACCCGGCGCGGCGGAGGTGTCCTGGCGGTCCCTCTTCGAGTTCCACGTCCTGCGCTCCATCGAGAGCCGGTATGAACGCTCGGCGAGGGACAAGGGCCGGTTCGAGGAGATCACGGCCCGGCCGACGTACTCCGACCTCGCCGCCTACCCCGTGCCGCCGCCCGCCGACCCCGCGAGGACGTACCGGACCAGGCTGGTGCGCGAGGGCTCCGTCGACGAGGAACCGTGCGGCGACTGCGTCGGCGGCAGGAAGACGTGCGGGGCTTGCAAGGGACGCGGTGAATTGCCCTGCCCCGCGCACGTCGAGTGCGAGGACTGTCACGCGAGCGTCGACGCCTGCTGGGAGTGCGACGGCACGGGAACGCCCCGTACCCGCCGGCCGCGTGCCGGCAGCCGGCCCCGCGGCCCCGACGCCCGGGAGCGGGTCGCCTGCCGGCGCTGCAAGCGCCGGGACGTCGCCTGCCCGACGTGCCACGGCGAGACGATGGCGACCTGCCCGGACTGCAACGGGACGGCGTCGACGCCCTGCACCGAGTGCGGGGGCTCGAAACACACGGTGCACCAGCGCTGCGGCGGCGCCGGCCGCTTCACCGTGTGGAGGGAGGGGGTCGTGGCGCACACTCCCGACCCCGACGCCGTGCGGATCCCGGGGCCGCAGTTCGCCTGGCTGAGGACGGAGACCCTCGGCGAGAGGATGCGCGCCGAGACGACCGGCGTCACCGACAGGCTCCCGGACTTCCTGGAGGACGCCCACCGGGAACTCATCGCCCCCTACCTGCCTGCCAGGAAGGGCGAGGTGGCCCGCCGCATGACGTTCAGCTACCTGCCCCTGGCCCGCGTGCTGGTGCGCGCCCACCCGGACCGCGTCTACTACGCCTTTCCCGCCGCCACCGGCATCGAGGTGGTCCGCCGCCCCAGCCGGGACCGCGTCACCGCGCTGGCCTGGGCCGCGGTCGCCTTCGCCGCCCTGGTCGCCGTCGTGTCGTTCACCGTGCTGCGGTGACGCGCGGCGCGGCCCGGCCGCGCCGCCCGGCCCCCGGGGCGCGGGACGGCCGGGGCGCGGGACGGCCGAGGCGCGGCAGGCCCCCCAGCCTGCCGCGCCCTCCCCCTGCCCCCCCCGGGTCAGGTGGTCGTGTGGTCAGGCCCGTCAGGCCGTCTCGACCTCCGGCAGCGCCCCCGTCTTCGCCGCCCTGCCGTACCAGTACGCGCTCGACTTCGGGGTGCGGGCGAGCGTCGCGTAGTCGACGTACACCGCCCCGAACCGCTTCTCGTAGCCGTACGCCCACTCGAAGTTGTCGAGCAGCGACCAGAGGTAGTAGCCGCGGACGTCCGCGCCGTCCGCGATCGCGCGGCGCACCGCCGAGAGGTGACCGTGCAGGTACGCGATGCGCTCCGGGTCGTGGACGCGGCCGTCCGCGTCGGGCTTGTCGTCGTAGGCCGCGCCGTTCTCCGTGATGTAGAGGGGCAGGCCCGGGGCCTCCTCCGCGTAGCGCATGATCAGCTCGTGCAGCCCGGTCGGGTCGATCGTCCAGCCCATCTCCGTGCGCTCGCCCGGGGTCTGGTGGAAGGCCACGTCGTCCGCGCCCGGCCAGGGGGAGTGGTCGCTCGCGCCGTGGCCGTCCGAGCGCGGGCCCTTCGGCTCCGCGTCCGCCGCCGAGACGAGGGTGGGCGTGTAGTAGTTCAGGCCCAGGGCGTCCAGCGGCTGGTTGATGCTGCGCAGGTCGCCGTCGTGGACGAACGACCAGTCCGTCAGCGACGAGGTCGCCGCCAGCAGGGTCTGCGGGTAGGCCCCCTTCAGGATGGGGCCGTGGAAGACGCCGTTGGCGAGGTCGTCGATCTTCTGGACGGCCGCCAGGTCCTCGGCGTTGCCCGGGGACAGCGGGCGCACCACCGACGAGTTGAGGCTGAGCGCCACCGCGTTGCGGGTCGGCATGACCGAGCGCAGCGCCGAGGCGCCCAGACCGTGCGCCAGGTTCAGGTGGTGGGCCGCCTTCAGCGACGCCGCCGGATCGGTGCGGCCCGGCGCGTGCACCCCGGACGCGTAGCCCAGGAACGCGCTGCACCACGGCTCGTTCAGGGTGATCCAGTTCTCCACGCGGTCACCGAGCGCCTCGCCGACGATCTGCGCGTACTCGGCGAACCGGTAGGCCGTGTCCCGCTCCGGCCAGCCGCCCGCGTCCTCCAGCTCCTGGGGGAGGTCCCAGTGGTAGAGGGTGACGGCCGGCTTGATGCCCTTGGCGAGCAGCTCGTCGACGAGACGGCGGTAGAAGTCCAGGCCCACCTGGACCGCGGGCCCGCGGCCCGTCGGCTGCACCCGGGACCAGGAGATGGAGAACCGGTACGCCGTCAGGCCGAGATCGGCCATCAGCGCGACGTCGTCGCGGTAGCGGTGGTAGTGGTCGACAGCGATGTCGCCGGTCTCGCCGCCGGACGTCTTGCCCGGCGTGTGGCTGAAGGTGTCCCAGATCGACGGTGTGCGGCCGTCCTCCCGCACCGCCCCCTCGATCTGGTAGGCGGATGTCGCGGCGCCCCAGAGGAAGGCGGGCGGAAAGGTCACCGGATTGGCGGGCTCGGGCATGGAAGCGCTCCCAAGGAAGGTCGTCGCAGGTCGTCGAGGTCGTCGAGACCGACGGAGGTCGGGGGAAGGGTGTGGAGGGGGCCGGGGCTGCGGTGACCCGGCCCCCGGGACGTCACGGACGGGAGGGCGTCGTGCGGAGCCGCGCGGTGGACCGGCGCGTCCTCAGCCCTTCACCGCGCCCTGCATGATGCCGCCCACGATCTGCTTGCCGAAGACCGCGAAGACGAGCAGCAGCGGAAGGGTGCCCAGCAGCGCGCCCGCCATGATCAGGGACTGGTCCGGGGTGTAGCCGCGGCCGAGGCCCGCGACCGCCACCTGCACGGTCGGGTTGCCGGTCTGGCTCAGCACCAGGAACGGCCACAGGAAGTCGTTCCAGGTCTGGACGAACATCAGCATGCCGAGCACCGCCATCGCGGGACGCGCCGCGGGGAACACCACGTGCCACACCACGCGCCAGCTGCTCGCGCCGTCCACCCGCGCCGCCTCGATGATCTCGTCGGGCAGCGCCTGGATGAGGTACTGCCGCATGAAGAACACGCCGAACGCGCTCACCAGGGACGGCAGGATCACCGCCTGCAGCTGGTCCGTCCACTCCAGCTTGGCGACCAGCATGTACAGCGGGATGATGCTCAGCTGCGGCGGCACCATCATCGTGCCGATCACGATCAGCATCAGCGCGCCGCGGCCCCGGAACCGGAGCTTGGCGAAGGCGAACCCGGCGATCGTCGACAGGAAGACGATCGTCGCCGCCGACGTTCCCGCCACGATCGTCGTGTTGACGAACGCCTTGCCCAGGTTCGCGTCGTTCCAGGCCACGTCCAGGTTGTGGAAGAGGTTGGAGCCGAACACGAAGGGCGGCGGGTTCTGCGCCAGCCGGTTGTTGTCGCGGGACGCGGCGATCGCCGTCCACACCAGCGGGAACAGCGAGACGATGGTGAACACGCCCAGGATGACGTAGGCGATCGGGCCGCCGTGCATCTGCCCGCCGGCCCGCGCGGACTTCGGCCGGCGCACCTTCCGGGCCGTCGGCGCGGCGTCCTGGGGTTCAACGGGCTTCGCGGTCGTTGTCGTCGTCGTCACGGCCGGTACTCCTAACTACTGGCGCGCAGCCGGCGCGAGATGACGTAGTTGACGATGCCGACCACGATCAGGATCAGGAACATCGTCCAGGCGATCGCCGAGGCCCGGCCCAGGTGCTGGTTCACCCAGCCTTGCTCGTACAGGTACAGACCCAGCGTCTGGAACTGGTGCTCCGCACCGCCCGACGCGCCCTTGTTGGCGTCGAACAGCAGCGGCTCGCCGAAGACCTGGCTCGCGCCGATCGTCGAGACGACGACCGTGAAGAGGATCGTCGGGCGCAGCGACGGCAGGGTCACGTGCAGGAACTGCTTCCACCGGCTCGCGCCGTCCAGCGCCGCCGACTCGTAGAGATCCTGCGGGATGGCCTGCATCGCGGCCAGGTAGATCAGCGCGTTGTAGCCGGTCCACCGCCAGACGACGATCGAGGAGACCGCGATCTGCGACGGCCACTTGTCGTTCTGCCAGTCGATCGCGTCGACGCCGACGAAGTGCAGCGCCCAGTTGATCATGCCGTAGTCGCGCCCGAAGAGCAGCACGAAGACGAGCGAGGCGGCCGCGATCGACGTCGCGTACGGCGCGAGCATCGCGACGCGGTAGAAGGTCGAGGCGCGCAGCTTGTAGTTGAGGATGTGGGCCAGGCCCATGGCCATCAGCAGCTGCGGAACGGTCGAGATGATCCCGATCGTCAGGGTGTTGCGCGCCGCGTTCCAGAAGAAGTCGTCGTCGAAGATGCGCGTGTAGTTGCGCAGCCCCACCCAGGTCATGTCGGTGGGGTCGGTCAGCTCCACCTGGTGCAGCGAGGCCCAGCCCGTGTAGACGAGCGGGAACAGGCCGAACGCGAGGAACAGCAGGAAGAACGGCGAGACGAACGCGTACGGGCTCCAGCGCAGGTCCCGCTGCCAGCGGCGGGACAGGCGGGCCCGGTGCCGCTGCTCGGCTTCCGTCGGTGCGGCGGGCGGGCGGCCCGGGGCCGCGCCCCCCTCCTTGACGGGGGGCGCGGCGGTGTCGTGGCGGGTGGCCATGCGGGTCACTTGTCCAGGTTGTTGTCGATGGTCTTGGTGGCCGTCTTCCAGGCCTCCTCCGCCGACTTGCCCTTCGTCACGAGGATGACGCCGTTGTCGGTCAGACCCTGCTGGATGATCTGGTCCTTCGGGCCGATCACCTGGACCGGGGCGGTCTTGGCGGCCTGGGAGAAGACCGTACCGATCGGCGAGTCACCGGTCATCTCGTTCTTCGCGCCGGTCACCTCGGGCATGGTGTACGTGCTCGGCGCGCTCGGGAACGAACCCTGCACCTTGAACAGCTTCGCCTGCTGCTCGGGCGCGGTCAGCCAGGTGATGAACGCCTCGGCCTCCTTCACGTGCTTGCCGCTCTTCGGCACGCCCAGGAAGGAACCGCCCCAGTTGCCGGACTTGGGCGCGACGGCCACGTCCCACTTGCCGGCGTCCTCCGCCTTCGCCTTGCCCTTGATGGTGCCGAGCATCCACGGCGGGCAGGCGATGGTCGCGAACTTGCTGTTCGCGATCGTGGTGTCCCACGACTGCTGGAACTGGGTCTGGGACTGGACCAGGCCCTCCGCGGCGGCCTTGGCGGTCAGGTCGAACGCGTCCTTCACGGCCGGGTTCGACTTGTAGATGATCTGGCCGGAGGAGTCGTAGAACTTCTCCTTCTCACTGCTGAGGACGGCGTTGAGGAGACCGCCGGGGGAGTCCATGAAGAAGGTGCCGGCCTTGGCCTTCGCCTTGTACTGCTCGCCGGTGGCGACGAACTTGTTCCAGTCACCGGCCCACAGCTTGCCGACCGCCTCGCGGTCGGTGGGCAGACCGGCCGCCTGGAAGAGGTCCTTGCGATAGCAGAGGGCCATCGGGCCGATGTCGGTGCCGAGAGCGATCGTCTGGCCGTCCTTGGCGGTGGCCTGCGACCACTTCCAGTCCAGCCACTTGCTCTTGTCGACGCCCGAGACCTTCGACAGGTCCTCGAACTTGCCCGCCTGGGTGGCGACGACCTCGGCGATGTTGCCCACCTCGATGGCCTGGACGTCCATCAGGCCGCTGTTGGTGGTGAGGTGGTTGACGAGCGCCGGGTAGTAGTTCTCGTTGCGCTCGGTGACGTTCTCGGCGATCTTGATGTCGGGGTGGAGCTTCTCGTACTCGGTGTAGAGACCGGCCTCCTTGAAGCCCATCGTGCCGAAGAGACCCAGCGTGATCGTCGTCTTGCCCTTGCCGCCGGACGACGAACCGCCGGAGGCGTCGTCGTCGCCGCCGTCGTCGGCACAGCCGGCCAGCAGCCCGGCGCCCAGCGACGCGACGGCCGCGAGGACTACCACCCGGCGGGTGGTTCGGGTACGTGCTCGCATTACGTCCTCCTGTTGCCCTGACGTGCCGACCCCCCGGCCAACTGCATTGTTGGGCCCGTTAGTTACTCGCTGCGGCTCGGGCGGGGAACGTGCGGGATGTGTATGTGTCAGGTACCGTGGGAGCGCTCCCACAGGTGATGTGTTGAAGAGTCGTCGGTTCGGGCGGGGGTGTCAAGGGCGGGAGCGCGGAGAGATGCGTTCAGTTATCGGCCTGTTAACTAACTCGACCGGACAGCGCTTTCCCGCCAGGCTCGGCCGAGACGGAGGGCGCGCCGACCCGGCCGCCGGCCGGGGGCGAGCCTTCGAGGGCCGCCCCGGGCTCCACCTGGCACGGTAGGCCACAGCGGCGACGGACCGGGTGGGCGGGACTGTTAGATTCCAGGCCGGCGCGAAAAACGGCGGGAAGGCGGAGCCCATGGCAAGCCACGGAGCGCGGGGGCGCAGCGGGGGACGGCCGACCCTCGAAGAGGTGGCCGCACGCGCCGGCGTCGGCCGCGGCACGGTTTCCCGGGTGATCAACGGTTCGCCCCGGGTCAGCGACGCGACCCGCGCGGCGGTCGAGGCGGCGGTGGCCGAGCTCGGTTATGTCCCGAACACGGCGGCCCGGGCGCTCGCCGCCAACCGCACGGACGCGATCGCGCTGGTCGTCCCCGAGCCGGAGACGCGTTTCTTCGCGGAGCCGTACTTCTCGGACATCCTGCGGGGCGTGGGCGCGCAGCTGTCCGACACGGAGATGCAACTGCTGCTCATCTTCGCGGGCAGCGACCGCGAACGGCGCCGGCTGGCCCAGTACCTGGCGGCGCACCGGGTGGACGGGGTCCTGCTGGTCTCGGTGCACGCCGACGACCCGCTGCCGGACCTGCTGTCCCAGCTGGAGATCCCGGCGGTGATCAGCGGCCCGCGCTCGGCCGCGGAGACGCTCCCGTCCGTGGACTCCGACAACTACGGCGGCGCCCGCTCCGCCGTCGAGCACCTGCTGTCGCGGGGCCGCACCCGCATCGCCCACATCACCGGCCGCCTCGACGTCTACGGCGCCCAGCGACGGGTCGACGGCTACCGCGACGCCCTGCGCGACGCGGGCCAGGAGGTGGACGAGGGTCTGATCGCCCTCGGCGACTTCACCGAGGAGGGCGGTCACCGGGCGATGCGCGAACTCCTCGCCCGCACACCCACGTTGGACGCGGTCTTCGCCGGTTCCGACGTCATGGCCGCCGGCGCCCGCCGGGCCCTGCGCGAGGAGGGCCGGCGCATCCCGGAGGACGTGGCCCTGGTCGGCTACGACGACTCGGCCATCGCCCGTCACATGGACCCGCCCCTGACGAGCGTGCGCCAGCCCATCGAGGAGATGGGCCGCCGGATGCTGGACCTGCTCCTGACGGAGATCGCGGACCGCCGCCCGGCGGTGTCCCGAGAGCTGGAACGCCGACGCGTGGTCCTGGCCACCGAGTTGGTGGACCGGGCCTCCTCCTGAAGGAGGGCCTGATCCGGGGAGCTCCGGCTGAGCTCAGCCCGGCGGGAGGCCCGGGGGGCGTCGGGGATCCGGGGAGTGCGAGGAGCCCGAGGAGTCCGGGAAGAGCCGGCGGCGCCATCTGATCTCGTCGTCCTGCCGCTCCCTCGTGGGGAGAGCCCGGCCGCCGCCGCCACCGCGGCGGACGCCGCGTGGGCGGGGTGGACATGGGCCACGACCGTCCGCGCGCACCGGTCCCGCAGCCATCCGGCGAGCGAGCGGGCCGCCTCGGAGGCGAGGCCGCGGCCCTGCCAGGGGACGCCCACGACCCAGGCGAGCTCCGCCTCGCCGCCGCCGGTCACCGTCGCCTGGACGGTCCCGGCGAGGCGGCCGTCGTCCCGCAGCCGCAGCACCCGGTTGCACCAGGAGACCGACGGGTCGGGCGAGCCGGCGACGAGTCGCGTGTAGCGCGAGCGCGGCGCCTCGGGGGTGCCGGGCTCGCCGCCGATGAAGGCGTACAGGGCGGGATCGGCGAGGACGGGCGCCAGCTGCGCCGCGTGCTCGACGCGCAGCGGGAGGAGGTCGAGCCGGGCGGTGCGGATCGGCTCGGGGCGGACGGCTGAGCGCATGGCGGCTCCCGGGAAACACATCAGCCGGTGACTTCCCTCGCGGGGAATCACCGGCTGATGTAGCTGGGTGATTTTCGGGACACGTAACCCCGGCATACTTGACCAAAAACAGGTT